>CAISKH010000613.1 GCA_903885865.1 uncultured Mucilaginibacter sp. | reverse complement strand
AGCCGATACCGACGATACCAACTACGTTTTCCTGAATTTTGTTACCCACTACCTTCCCCGCGGAGTAATAGGCCTGTTAATAGCCATTGTTTTTTTAGCGTCGATGGGGTCAACAGCCAGCGCCTTAAATTCGCTGGCATCAACCAGCGTAGTTGATATTTATAAGCGCATTATTAATCCCGGCGCGTCTGATAAAAATTACCTGTTGGCCTCGCGCCTGGCAACTATATTTTGGGGCCTGGTATGTATAGCTATGGCGCTGTATGCCGGTAAGATGGGTAATTTACTGGAAGCAGTGAACCAGCTGGGCTCCTACATTTACGGAACTATTTTAGGCGTATTTGTGGTGGCATTTTACGTAAAGCGGGTAGGGGGTACAGCCGTTTTTATAGCTGCGGTTATTACTGAGGCCATTATTTGCATATTAGGCGCGTACGGGGCGGTAGCTTATTTATGGCTAAACGCCATTGGCTGTGTTTTGGTGATATTATTCTCGCTCGTAATTAATCCGTTTATAAAGGAAAAAGTGAAAGTGGCTTAAAAAAATAAATGCCCCTTCGAACTTGCTTCTTGGGGGCATTCAACCTAAACCTTATCACAATTAAGCTGGTAAGATTACCAGCTTATACAATGTTAAGCAATTACTATGCCAATATTGCTTATGTCAGATTATTTTTACTTTTATACTAAAAATGGCAGTATGTGTCAGCGAAAACTGCTTTTTTGTCAACCCTTTTTTTCTGCGGCAAAATCAGGTGTGGCCATTTTGCTACAATAAACTGTACAAAAATTATTACGAATGTTTAACAAAACGCCTTTTACGCAGGAAACCATCAAACAAAAACAACAGTAAAACTACATCAAAAAACAAAAACCCCTTTACTACGCTGCCACTCAAAAATACTTTCAGGGCAGGGAGTTTTAATGCAGGCATAACAACCGTGTGCCCCGCCGACCAGTTAATGTTTACCAACACAAATATTAATAAAGCTGCTATGGTAAATACAAAAAACCCTGCTATCGCCTTTATGATCCGGTTATCAATAGCTGCTTTAAGCGGTTTTTTCGCATAGTCGGCCCGTATGGTTTCCATTACGTTATAGGTAAAGGCCATTGAGGGCTCATCCATTTCCATCGCGGCTATTTCCCGGTTAAGGGCCAATAGGTCGAGATATTTTTGCCGGTAGGTTTCGTCCTGTGCAATAAGCAGGTCAATAGCTTCACGTTCCTTTGCGGAACAGGCGCCATCAATATATTCCCAAAGTTTTTCTTCTATGTTGTTCATATCAGTTCTTTAACTTCATGTTTTAAATTACGCTCCAGTTTTTCTTTTAAACGCTGGCGCGCCCTGAATAATTTAACTTTAACACTGTTAGCCTCTATGCCTAATGTTTGGGCAATTTCTTCCAATGATTGTTCGCCCTTGTAAAATAACGTAATTATGGTGGCATCGTCAGGTGTTAATTGCGAAATAGCCTGGTCCACGTAAAATGACCTCGACTTGTTTTCCGCATTATTAACGTCATAACCTGACGAGGTGTTTTCTATTTGAATGTGCGTTTCTTCGTCATCTATAGAAGGGGTATCCACCCTTTTTTTACGCATGGCCGTCATGGCCGTAGTATAAACAATAGTATACAGCCAGGTGCTGAATTTCGATTCCTGCTTAAACGACGCGAGCGAACGGTACGCTTTTATAAAGCAGTCCTGCGCAATTTCCTCCGCATCCTCCCGGTTCTTCGCAAAACGCAAAGCCAAAGTAAATACAAAGCGCTGGTGGCGTTTAACCAAACAGGCATAAGCCGATTGATCACCAGACAGTGTTTGCACTATCAATTCTATATCCGAAAGCTTGCTTTGCATATTTATATACTCTCTGACTACAATTTATTTATGGAGGTTACATGATTAAGTAAATATACCTTGTTTGTTTTGTTGGAAAGTTGGAATGTTGTTAGTGCTGTTACAGTATTGTTTAGGTATGTGTTAAAATAGCATACTGTGGCGACTTTATCCTCTTCTGCCAACCTTTCAACATTCCAACTTTACAACCTTTCAACAAAAATCAACAAACAGTGTAACCTAATAAAAAACCACGTCGTCATAGCTTACAATTACACTAAAATGGTGTAGATGAAAACTAAAAACAATTAACCTTAAAATTTAAATAAGATGGACGCAGGAACATTAGGGGTATTGGTCCCCATTTTAGTACCAATAGCAATGTTTGCGATGATATTTGGTATTATTTACCTAAGTAACCGCGAAAGAATGGCAATGATAGAACGCGGTATGGATCCGCGAAGCTCAAAAAAACCAATTAATCGTAATTATGTACTTACCTGGGGCTTATTATTAATTGGCGCTGGTTTGGGTTTGTTTATTGCTTATATGTTAGATCATACGGCCTTTGCAACCATGAATAATGATGGTAACCCTGCTGTTTATTTCGCGCTGATAGCTGTGTTTGGGGGTACAGGCCTATTTGTATCCTACCTGATCGAGAAAAAGGAAGCAAAGAAACTGGAAGAATGAGGTAAAAGGTGAAAGGCAAAAGGTAAAAGGCAAAATCAACCTTTCACCTTTTGCCTTTTACCTTTCCGCCTCAAACTAAATATCGTTCATTTACAATCTTAACATGATGCATTTCATGTCCGGCCATAATATAAACCAATGCCAGCACCGATATTTTATTGCCGTTGGCTATACCCGTTGCTGCAAATTGTTCGGGGCTTAACGAATGTAAAAGGTATAGGTTGGCCTCGCGCACGGCCTTAAACTCTTCTGCAAGGTTGCCTATTGAGCGGCTCCTGAACGTTGCATTTTCCACATATATGTTTTCGTCAAAACCGGGCAACTCGGCCTGCCCGCGCGAAAAAGCGAGAATGCGATAGGCAAAAGTGCGTTCGGCATCTATCATATGCCCCAAAACTTCTTTAA
Source organism: uncultured Mucilaginibacter sp. (assembly GCA_903885865.1). Classification (GTDB taxonomy): domain Bacteria; phylum Bacteroidota; class Bacteroidia; order Sphingobacteriales; family Sphingobacteriaceae; genus Mucilaginibacter. The sequence goes on along the minus strand of CAISKH010000613.1, from coordinate 3,479 downwards.
TACTCCATTTACCATCAGCATAGGCATAGTTGGCCTGTTCGTCGCTTAGTTTGCTAAAAAGGGCAAAGGTGTTTTCGGCAAGGTCCTCCAGGATATCTAAAACCGGCCCTTCGCCAACCATTCGCATATAGGTGCCATAAAATGGCGCGTATTCTTCTTCTGCAGGTTTATTCATCGTTTCTTATATTTTTTAAAATGATCCTGAAAGTTGTGCCCTTGCCCAATTCCGAGTCACGCACAAATATCTGCCCGTTATGGTAATTCTCCACCATTCGTTTGGTTAATGACAAGCCGAGGCCCCAGCCACGCTTGCGTGTAGTGTACCCAGGCTGAAAAACAGTTGCAAATTTAGAGCGCGGTATGCCTTTGCCGGTATCGGTTACGTCAATTATTACCTGGTCTTTACTCTTATTGGTAAAAATATTTACTTTAATACTACCCTTGCCTTCAATTGCGTTTACAGCGTTTTTAAGTAAATTCTCTATCACCCAATCAAATAACGGAATATTTAAACCTGCTTTCAATTCAGTATTTCCGGTTATTTCAAAATTTATATTATTGCTTACCCGTACCTTAAAGTAATCAACAAAATCATTAACCACCTCATATACAGAATGCACTTCCAGTTTTGGTTTTGAGCCTATTTTCGAAAACCTGTCGGCTACAATCTCTAACCGCTTTACATCATTTTCCATTTCGGCTACCAGCGGGTCTTCTTCGGCGTTAAACTTATCCTTTATTAATTCTATCCACGCCATTAATGATGATATGGGCGTGCCCAACTGGTGGGCGGTCTCTTTGGCCAATCCCACCCAAACCTGGTTCTGCTCAGATTTACGCGATGAATTAAAGGCGGTATAAGCCAACAATAAAAATACCGCGATAACTGAAAGCTGCACATAGGGAAAAAATTTCAGCTCGGTAAGTAATGCCGAATCTTTATAATAAATTAACCAATAACCGCGCTGCAGAGGTATTCTAATAGGTTCAGGATGCTGCGAGATCATGGTTTTTAACTCCGATTGAAAATACTCCGGATCGTAAACCGGTGTATTTTTATCTTTTACAGCATCCGGCGGTAATTTTATATAGGTTTTTGTACTGTCAAGCCCCTTAACGCTTTGTATCTCACCTTTTTCATTGGTAACTATGGCAGGCACTAATGAACTATCGCGTACAGCAAACACAAATGGTAAATAATCATTATCATCAGCCGATATTACCTGTTTCATACTTAGTGCCCATATGTTTGCACGCGTGCGTTCTGATTTGGCTATATTCCGCACCAGGTAATTGGTATAAAACAACGATCCGCTGGCAATAATTAGGGCAAACGTAAGCAGTATGTATTTCCAGCGTTTCTTATTTTCGTAAGCGTTTATCATATCAGCTTCAAATAACGTAAAATAGGTTTGTATCTTATAATTTAGTTTAGTCCGTAAGTGGGAAAGTCCGCGTAAGTCAGAAAGTTGAACATCAAAAGGTGTAGCCGGGACCAGGGTGGACTCACCTGGACCAGGGTGGACCCAGCTGGACCCAGCTTATCTTGATGCGGCCAATTTACATCTTTCCGGACTTTCCGACTTCCGGACTTTCCGACTCCATACTAATAACTATCTTTGCCACCAATGTCAGATAAAAAAGTTAGAGTTCGTTTTGCACCAAGCCCTACGGGCGGGTTACATTTAGGCGGAGTACGTACCGCCCTGTTTAATTACCTTTTTGCTAAAAAGTATGGCGGGGATTTTATTTTACGGATAGAAGATACTGATCAAAACCGCTATGTTGAAGGCGCCGAAGCCTATATAATGGATTGTTTGAACTGGTGCGGCATCATTCCTGATGAGAGCCCCGTTACACCGGGAAAATACGCGCCGTACCGCCAGAGTGAGCGTAAAAGCATCTACCGTGAATATGCCGAAAGGCTGGTGATGCAGGGCCATGCCTATTACGCTTTTGATACCGCCGAAGAACTGGACAAGAACCGCAAAGAAATACCAAATTTTCAATACGGGCAGGTATACCGGGATGGTTTACGTAATTCGTTATCGTTGCCGCAGCACGAGGTCGACCAGTTGCTGGCCAACAACACTCCGCACGTTATCCGCATAAAAATTCCGGCCGACGAGACGGTTAGCTTTACCGATATGATACGCGGTCGCGTTAGTTTTGAAACTAACCAGGTTGATGACAAGGTTTTATTAAAAGCCGATGGCATGCCAACGTATCACCTGGCAGTGGTGGTTGATGATTATTTAATGAAAATATCGCATGCTTTCAGGGGCGAGGAGTGGCTGCCATCGGCGCCGGTGCATTTATTGCTTTGGAATTATTTAGGATGGAAAGCCGATATGCCGCAATGGGCGCACCTGCCTTTAATATTAAAGCCCGATGGGCACGGTAAATTAAGTAAGCGCGATGGTGCCAGGCTGGGTATACCGGTTTATGCGCTTGATTGGGAAGACGAACAATCGGGTACAACTACGCAAGGTTTTAGAGGAATGGGCTTTTTGCCCGAAGCTTTTGTAAATTTCCTGGCAACGCTTGGATGGAACGATGGTTCAGGACAGGAAATTTTTACAATGGATGAATTGATCAGTAAATTTTCAATTGAAAGGATAAGTAAGGCCGGCGCTAAGTTTGATTTTGAAAAAGCCAGGTGGTATAATGCTGAATGGATAAAGAAGGTAAAAGGCGAAAGGTTAAAGGCCGCGGTTAAAAAGATTTTGGAAGATAAGGGTATTACTATTAAAAATGATACTTACTTATTAACTGTTATTGAATTGGTAAAGGACCGCTGTACATTATTATCGGACTTTTACCCACAAGCCTGCTACTTTTTTGAAAGCCCCAAAGAATACGACCTGAACGCCGTTAAACCAAAATGGACAGAAGAAAAAACTGCATTTTTTAATAAAGTTATTGAATTGCAGAAAACCGTGGAACAAATTGAAGCCGTAGAACTTGAAAATACTTTTAAAGCATTGGCCGAAGAAAAAGGGCTGAAAGCCGGGGATGTGATGCTGCCCTTCCGTATTATGCTGGTGGGCGGGAAGTTTGGCCCGCATGTTTTTGATATCGCGGCTTTATTGGGCAAAGAAGAAACTATTGGCAGGATAAATAAGGCGTTAGTGGTGTTTAATAATTAACCCTACATTTACCTAAACAAAAAACCTATGTATAACAGCATTGATTTTTTTGGATTTTTGGAATTAGCTATTTATTTAGGTTCAATAGCCTTTATTGCAGGCATTATATTTCAGACCTTTGTAGTAGTAAAATATAATAAACCATTTACATGGGGCAAGCTCACCTTACTGTTGATAGCAACACGTGTAATATCGCTGGCGCTTACTATATTGATATGGAAATACTGGCCTTTTGCTTTTGAAATGATGCAGGGGCCCGTTTTAATCCCATCGGTTATAGCTGAACTCATTGCCTGCCCGGTTATGCTTAAGCTTTTTAAACATGAAATT
>CAISKH010000612.1 GCA_903885865.1 uncultured Mucilaginibacter sp. | reverse complement strand
TTGTACCGTGTTTTTTAAGAATCTCAATTGCTTTTTCCGGTGTTACCGAACGTTTCTCTTTCTGCATATCAACCTGCCTTTCTCTAATCAAAAGACAAACCTGCCGGAATTAAAATTATGCTATTCGCAAGAATAGCGTGATATGCGGGAAATAATTAATACTTGCCAACTGTCCTCTTTTAAGAATATAACCCACAAATACTTTGATGATCAATAGATAAACGTTCAAGGAACCATCATCGGGTGAACAAATAAATTTCACGCACCTACCGCCTCACTTGCGAACCGTCATAAACTAACCTTTACACCTTTGACTATCAATTCAGATAGTCATGAAAAATATACCAATAATACCCGAACTCAAAGACCATGAATTTAACGGCACCTACTACCCTAAAATCAGAAACGTCCGGCAGCAGCCAAGGAAAAAAATCCGGCAGGTTTTACGGGCAATTATTGCGCTTGAACCGCCGGGCCAAAGGCCCAAAGGCGGTCAACAAATCCATCCATAATTGCCAACAGAAATTATGATAAGCGCCTGCTATTTACTTCTAAAAATGAATTCAGGAGCCTGGTAGAATCATTTAATCAAATGGCTGTAAAGCTTATTGTTTATGAAAATAGCAACCTCGAAAAAATAAACCATGAGAAACTGCGGGTTGAAACCATTGTAAAAAATGTAACAGATGCCATCATTGGCTTTGACGAAAATGATCTGATCCAGTTTGCAAACCCGGTAGCCATTAAATTATTAGGAGTTGAAGAAAAGGACCTTATAGGTAGTTCAACCGAAGAAATAGCGTCGCAAAATGAATTGTTCAATATATTGATTGACGAAACTGACGATTTCAGCGATTTGAAACTATACCTGGACGGAGAGTTAAGCTATTTTACAAAAGAGCTTTTTGAAATTGGTGTCCCAAATGAAGGTCGGGCAGAGGAAAACAAAACCGGTTTAAAAAGAAGGGGGTATTTTATATTACTGAAAAACATTACCCGGTTTTATAAGCTGGATGAGGCGAAAACTAATTTTATCGCTACTATCTCGCATGAACTAAAAACACCCATCTCATCGCTTAAAATGAGTTTAAAACTAATGGAAGATAAGCGATACGGAACTGTCACGAAATTTCAGAAAGAACTTATTAATAATATTAATGATGACAGTAACCGGTTATTAAAAATTACAAGCGAGTTGCTGGATATGGGTCAGGTTGAAACGGGCAAGCTCTTACTTAATTTTGGAAGCACCGACCCTAAAAATATAGTTAATTATGCTTGCGAGGCTATACAGTTTATTGCCAGGCAAAAAGAAATAACGCTTAATATTAAATGCCCGAAAGGTTTAACCGAAGTTTGGGCCGACCCTGATAAAACCGCATGGGTGTTAATTAATTTTTTAACAAATGCAATTAAATACAGTCCCCAATCATCAATAATTGATGTCACCGTTAAAAAAAGTTCGTTAGGCAGGGTCGAATTTTCTGTAAAGGATTCTGGAAATGGAATAGAGGAGATTTACCTGCCAAGAATATTTGAAAGATATTTTAAAGTGCCGGGCTCTGAATTTTCCGTTCCGGGTACAGGTTTGGGGTTAGCCATAGCAAAAGATTTTATAGAGGCACAGGGCGGCGAAATAGGGGTAGAAAGCAAAATTGGGGAGGGAAGCAGATTTTTCTTTTTATTGCCCACAAGTTGACATACCCAAAAAGGTTTAACTGTTGATTATTTTCTGGGCATATAAATAATTATACAAGCCCCTATCAGGGCTATAACTGCACCTATAATATCGTATTTATCGGGTTTAAAGCCATCTATTTTCCAAGCCCAAACCAGGGCCATTACTATAAAAATTCCACCGTATGTGGCATATACCCTGCCAAAGGTGGCAGTTTGCCATGTGGCAACAACACCGTATAGCGCCAATATTAATGCGCCTGTTATTCCATACCATAAGGGTTTGTCCGATTTAAGCCATAGCCACATCATGTACCCGCCGCCTATTTCACATAAACCGGCTAACAGGAATAGAAATAATGATCTCACGATGGTCATTGTTCGTTTTTTTGATTCTTTGTTTTGTAATAAATGTTATTTACTGAGATCATATTATATTCTTTAGCACATAGATCATACCGGCGGGATAAGCTGCGAATTGGAGCGAATCGAGATCAGGCTTTAAATTAGGTACCGAAATTTCAAGGTTTCTTTGTTGAAAGGATACTGTTTTTCTGCCCAAATGAGTTTTCAACGGTTCTTTCATATCCTTGTTATCCACTATCATTTTCAGTAAATTACTTTTTGGTAACCCTTTAACAGATTGACCAATGATCTGTCCGTCGCCCAGGTTTAAAATCTTCTTTGCTTCCTTATTAATAAACAGGATATCTTCTTTTTCATTTGTCACTATTACCGCATCATGCATTTCTTCTATCAGTGTTTTTATCCTTAATTCACCCGCAAAAATTTTTGTGCGGTCTGTGTTTTCCCATTCATCAAGTTTGGCCGCCATCATATTAAATTCATTAGCTAATTCAGCAAATTCATCATTTGTATTAAATCTCAGCCGGGTATTATAATTTTTTTGACTGATCTGATGTATGCCATTTCTAAACCGGTTAAGCGGATTAAGTATAAAGCCCGGAAAATTAACAATAAATATAAAAAGAATAAAAAAAGTAATAAACCCTATGCCCTCCAGGTAAAGGGTTGCGTTAGTTACGGTTGAACGTATATTATTATTTTTAAGCACTATTGCCTGCATGTTTAACCCATCGATTTTTTTCAAAAAGAAACGGATATTTCTTTCTGCTTCAAGTCGTTGGTCTAAGCTTGATGTAGGGTTGGTAAATAACTCAAATCCCTTACGCACACTGCCGGTCGCCTCTCTTTCACCATGTTCTGTTATGTTGTTTTCCTGTTTTTTAAGTGCTTTATCAAATGTTGCTGATGCCACAGGGGTTAACGGCAGATCATTCTCATCCAAAACAGAGCGCATATCCCTGGTAAAGGTTAAGGTTTCATAGTTATTCTTTAACGTGACGTTAGAAGTTTCCGATATCTGTTCGATATAGTATAGCGAAACAACGCCAAACGAGAGGATTACAATAAATAATAGCCCAAATCCTAGAAGAAGTTTATTTTTGATTTTCATGAGACCATAATTTAATCGGTTGATACGCCA
>CAISKH010000611.1 GCA_903885865.1 uncultured Mucilaginibacter sp. | reverse complement strand
TGGCGTATCAGGTCGTCTAATCCGCGCATTACCTCGTCAATAGGGGTTAGGTCATCCCAAATATGCAGGTACAGGATATCAATAAAATCGGTTTTTAAACGTTTCAGGCTTTCCTCCACGCTGCGCATCATATTTTTGCGGTTATTGCCTGAAGCATTGGGGTTGGTTATATTATCCTTCAGCGAATATTTGGTGGCAAGCACAAAAAAATCGCGGTCATGGTTACTAAGGTAGTCGCCTATTATTTTTTCGCTGGTACCCAGTTTATAAACATTTGCGGTATCTATAAAGTTGCCCCCGGCATTTGCAAAGGCATCTATAATGGCAAAGCTGGTTGCAGCGTCGGCGCCCCAACCGGCTTCGGTACCAAAGCCCATGCTGCCCAGGCATAACTCAGAAACCTTAAGGCCCGAGCGTCCCAATAATTTATAGTTCATATATAGCTTATTTTAAACAAAACTAAACAATAATAGCCTTTGGGTTGTAATTTATAAATGAAAATTATAACACTACATACCCGCATTGATGCCAATAAATTATTAACGCACCTGGTACAAAAGCTAAACCCGTTGTTCAGGGAGCAAAGGAAGCAGGATATCAGCTTCAAAATTGAAAAATTGGGCAATGCTATTGAAATATCGCAGCCCGAACTATATGAAGGTGTACTTTTTAAATTAAAAATAAAGGGTAAACAATTGTGGATAACCCGAAATGAACATTATGTGGATGATGTGAGCTCGCTTACCGTTGAATCAATATTAAACAGTTTGTTTGAGGATATGACGGATGATACCAGGGGGGTTGATTTGCTTTTGGAAGGGTAGGGGCTTAATTTATCCAGCTAAATTTATATTCCAGCATGGGGTTTTTCATCCGTTCGGCAACGCGCAATAAACGGGCCGGCAGGCTTACAATATAATCACGCGCCTTTTCGCCCGATTCGCTGAGCTCGCTTACGCTTTCAATATGCCATTCGGCAATCAGTTCCTTTAAAATATCCACGTAATCAATAGCGGTATATATGCCCAGACGCTGCGCGGCATCGGTAAAGTGGCCGAAGGTCTGACCTATTTTTAAACCTACCTCGCGTAAAAAATGGGCGGGCATAACAATTTTTTTGCGCATCATATCTTCAAAAGCAAGCATGGCGCCATTGGGATCCACTTCAAAAATTTTCTCTATAAAATATTTATAGGCTTTGGCATGGCGCGCCTCATCGGCAGCAATAACGCCACACATTTTTGATAATAACGCATCACCGTCTTTTTTCGCCTGCGAAGCTACCCTTCGGTGCGAAACATTAGTGGCCATCTCCTGGAAAGAAGTATATATAAAATTTCGGTAAGGGTCGTGCCCAGTACCAATATCAAATCCGTCGGCTATTAAGTAATGGGTTGACACTTCCATGGCGCGCATATTTACACGGCCCGAAAGGTAAAGGTATTTATTAAGCAGGTCTCCATGGCGGTTTTCTTCGGCTGTCCATTGGCGGGTCCATTTCATCCATCCGCCTTCTTCATTTTTTGATACGCCTTCAACCATAGTAAGCCATGATTCATAAGTTGGAAGCGCCTCCTCTGTAATTGTATCACCAATCAAAACAGCTACCAGGTCGTACGACAGGCCCTGGGCGCTTTCCTGCATATCTTTTATTTCGCTAAAAAAAGTATCTCTCGAAGAATCGGGCAAAAAATCAGATGGCTGCCAGATGGTGTCAATGGGCTTCAGATATTCATGCATTTTTTCAAGCATGAATTTCTCAATATAGGCCATTACTTCCTGTCTTTTTTCTTCAAAAAATATCATATCGGCTTGTTAATTCGCAAAGGTAATAATTTAAATACTTATATAGGTATATCAATTTCTGCCGGTATTAGGAAGCGGGTTATTAACCGCCTTACTTACGCTTCTCCTTTTGCTCCAGACTACTTACAAATGCAGTAAGTTCGCGCGTAAAGGCATCAAGGTGTAATGCCGATTGTTTCATGTAACCTGCTATTTTTTTTAGTTCCTCGGGCGAGTTCGCGTATTCATCCATCAGGATCGCCATACCTATAATATTGGCAACAGGCTGGCGCACTTTATGGTGGGTCATAAACATCATTTCTTCCAGGCCATGTACATAGTCTTTCAAAAATTTTTCGTGCTTTGCGCTTTCTTTAAAAGCTTTTGTTGATCTGTCTGTACGCATTTTCTTTCCGTCGCTATCATGTTACTTGCGCTATCTTTTTTAAACAGTAAGCGATTGGTGAATTAGCGGGGCGTGATCATTGGCCATAGTGATCAATTTATTAATGTCGGCCGAATTACCCAGGCATTTTTTTAATGAATATATTTCGTGGTGGCCTATAATATGTTTACGGTCAAGCGGAATATTCCAGCGCAGGCTTATGGCTCTTATCAGGTTACTGCTGGCTTTGTACATTTCATCGGTCCAGTCTACATTAAAATCACCTTCATGTTCAATCCCTATGGTATAATAATCAGGGCTGATATATAACCCGGTATCAGTTTGTTTGATCAGGCCCCAGGTAGGATTATTAACGCGCCCGGCATGGTAAGCGGTATCTTTTTCATTTACATACTGGTGCACCTGGCCTGCTTTTCCTATGCCGTAGTGGGCCGATACCTTTGACAAGGTACTTTGAAACCAGCTATCAGTACCATACAATGTACCTTGCATAATATGTATTACTATAGCTTCGGGTTTGTAGCTTTTTCGACCCGGGTAATAATTTGGGCTGGGTTTATTAATTACATTCATACGCTTTCTTATTATCGGGCATTTACCAGGTTGGGGTCTCAGCAGCCACCCCCAGCCGCCGATCCCCCTTTCCCGGTTAATTATTAACTAACTCCAACAAATATGAGCAGGAAAAATATCATCTGTTACAGTAAATCCCCCCTTTTTAACAGGGTGTTTTTACCCTTTTAAATAAGGTGTAATTACTTTGATAATACGCCATTTAATATTGATTTTAGCAGAATTTAAATTAACAATCCAATTATTTACACTTAAACCTACATTATTATGAAAAAATTAACATTGCCAATCATTATGTTGTTAATTGGTTTTATTGCCGGTTATTATATCTCCAAAGGTAGAAATACGGCTACAATCGCTTCCGGAACGGGAGAATTTAAATCAGAAAAAAGCATTAGCTACGACGAAGCAAAATTATTAGTGGATACCTTTGGAATGTACGGATTGCAAGATGCAAATCATGTACCCGGCGGAAAAGGCCCAAAAACAAGAAGTGTTTTTATGCCCTTAACAGAGCTCGATAGCCTGGTAGCTGCGCTGGACGCAGCAAGAAAAACCGACGGCAAAACCGACGGCATACGTATTTACTTCGGCAGGTACCCCAAATTTCAGCTTGACGGCAAAACACCATATACGCATCCGTTCCGCAATACTATTGTCCTGGTCTCAACCAAGGATACCAGTGTAATCGTAAAAGGCAGTACACAACCACTGCGGATACACCTTGATTATTATGGTGCGCCAAACCATAAATTGCCCCTGCATATGTTTGCCTTAGATCCGCAAAACCAGGGAGAGTTATGCCCCGATAATTGTGATGGCGCACTATTTGTATGCCCTGACCCTACCGACCCTACCTGTGGAAGCTAATAATATTACCCGCATCTAAAACCCCTCTCTTTTTGAGAGGGGTTGGGGTGAGGCAAAACCTGCTAAAATATGTCAATAGTAATTTTTTTCGAGTTAATCTGTTTTATCATCGCCTTTATCACTTTAATAAAGGATGCAAATTTTGCATGGCGCAGCATGGTTGTTTTTCTGCTGATAACCTGCATAACGGAAATAACAGGTAGATGGTTAAGAATTGCATATCATAACAACCAATGGTTATATAATATAT
>CAISKH010000610.1 GCA_903885865.1 uncultured Mucilaginibacter sp. | reverse complement strand
GATAGAGGAACTTAAATTAGTAATGGCCAGCCCTTACGAGTTGGAAATTACTGAAAAAAATTTGCAGCCCGGCGAAAAAGTCATCATTAAAGCAGGCCCCCTTAAAGGAATGACTGGCGAAATTATTTTGTATCGCTCACAAAAACAGTTGATATTACGGCTCGAAAACCTGGGCTGCTCCATCCTGATAAACGTTGCTGCGGCATTAATTGACAGATTTTAATTTAAATTATATATATCACACTGGCATTTTTAGTTTAACTTAATGCCAGTATTTTTCGTTGATCAGCATTTAAAATAAAATACAAATTGCTGGTAATTAATAAGTTAAATTATAATAGTGTGACTTACGGGGCGAAGCTATGAATATACTTTACCAATGTGCAGAATAGCCGGGATAGTTTCTAAAAGATTAAACCAGGACGAGGTTCGTGAAAAAACACGCATCATGTGCGATGTGTTGAAGCATGGCGGGCCTGATGACGAGGGTATTTTTTCAGCCGAAAATGCAGGCCTTGTATTTGGTCATCGCCGGCTGGCAATTATTGACCTGAGCCGCAACGGGCACCAACCAATGACTGACGTTGAACAAAAAGCATGGATAACTTTTAACGGCGAAATATATAATTATTTAGAGTTAAAAGAGCAGCTGATAAAAATTGGCGCCAAATTTTTTTCGAACACAGATACAGAAGTAATTTTACAGGCCTATTTGCACTGGGGCGTAGCAGCCTTTGCAAAACTTCGCGGAATGTTTGCATTTGCATTATATGATATTGAAAATGCTTCAACTTACCTGGTACGCGATACCGTGGGGATTAAACCCCTATATTATCACATTGAAAACGGCCAGCTGAGTTTTTCGTCAGAAATTAAAGCATTGAAAATTGCAGGTATAGCAAACAATGCGAATCAAACATGGCAGATCAAGTTTTTAGCCTTCGGCCATATACCTGAACCGGATACTACTTTAAGTAATGTATTTAGCCTGCCTAAGGGGCATTTGCTATGCTGGAACAATAAAAACAGCACTTATGCCATTAAACCCTACACTGAAACATTCGCGGTTAATGCAATTACCACTATAACTATGGCCGAAAGAGTGATCAAAGATCGGCTAAAAGCTGCTGTAAAGAGGCAGCTTTTGGCCGATGCGCCTATAGGGGTATTTTTAAGCGGAGGGGTTGATTCAAGCCTGATTACTTTATTGGCAAACCGGCAAAAACACCAGGAGCTAAAAACTGTATCAATTTTTTTTAATGAAAAAGAATATGATGAACGTGCCTATCAGCAGCAAATAGCTGATAAAATTGAAGGTGAGAAATTTATGCACCTCGTAAAACAACCGGATTTTGAAGAATCTCTTCCCGACATATTGAAAGCAATGGATATGCCTACCACCGATGGTATTAATACCTGGTTCATTAGCAAATATGCACGGCAGGATGGCTTAAAAGCAGTTTTATCGGGTTTGGGAGCTGATGAACTTTTTGGAGGTTACCCTTCTTTTAACCGGATAAAATATATTAAATACTTAAGAAAAATCCCATCTC
>CAISKH010000609.1 GCA_903885865.1 uncultured Mucilaginibacter sp. | reverse complement strand
AGACGGACAAAAAGAACATCATCAAGGTAACCTGACATTATTGAGATGATAAAATATTGATATTTTTTCAAACCCACTTAAGTTGATTAAGTGGGTTTGTTTTTTTTGTAAATAAGGCTCCTGTACTTTTCATGTTATACCAATTTGACTTCAAAGTTTGGCATGAAGGTGTTTGAACGCAACGAACACGAAGAGGTCGCAGATCATGGCAAAGGCACCTGTTTTACCGAAAATAGCGATGCCGGTTTTTGAAGCCTAAATGATATTTTAACAAGTAGATTTTATAGCCTTGCCAAGTATAAAATTATGAAGAAAAAATCTATCTGGATGACTAAAAAATTGAAGAAGGTGATCAGGTTTAATCACTAAAATTTGCCCGCTGTTCAGGAATTTGTTTTTTATGTGGCATAGAGATTTTCGCGCAGGTTGTCTTATGTATTTAAAATATATAAGTATTATGAGTTTATTTTCACCGAAAATAATTAGCTGTGCGTTAATATTTTTAACTACTGATTAAATTAAATTTTAATTTATTTATTAGTTTCCATAAATAATTCTATAATAATGCATAAATTGCTACAATTTTAAGCAGGTATAGTATTTTTTGGTTTAGAATTTGAATGTAACAGTAATCCGGGAATAATTATTAAAGCGTTTAAATACTTTTTTTATGTACAGAAAAATTACCCTTTTATTCACACTTAGTTTTTTGGGTTTTTGTTTCAATGTTAGTGCCCAGACTTCTCCCTGTCCTCCAAACATTGATTTTGAATTTGGGAGTTTGACAAACTGGATTTGTTATACGGGTCTCTACACTACCGCACCATTGACGGTGACTACTATTTCGCCACCAATTAATGGCAGGCACAACATTATGGCAGGTGCAGGGTTAGACCCCTACGGGTTCTTTCCGATAGTAACTCCCGGCGGTGGTAGTTTTTCCTGCCGGATAGGATATGATACTACCGCGAATAAAGCTGAAAAAATCAGGTACTATGTACATATTCCTTCTGGTACGGTTGATTTCGCCTTGATTTACCGCTATGCGATTGTATTGGAGCTTCCGGCATCCGGGCACCTCCCTGATGATATGCCGAGATTTGAAGTGCATGCCTCTGACTCCGCAACTTCAACTCCGCTTCCGTGTGGCGCTTATACTTACATCTCGGGCGTAGGCCTTCCCGGCTTTCTTAATTCGACTACTATAAGCAGAACAAACCCGGGTTATGGTGCTGACGTTCTTTACAGGAACTGGAATACAGCTACTCTTAACCTTACCGGACTTGGTGGTACAACAGTTGCGATTGACTTCTCCGCTGCAGACTGCAGGCTTGGAGGTCATTTCGGATACGCTTACGTGGATATGAGTTGCGGTCTTTTCCAGGTACAAGGGCTTACTTGTAACGATACCGCTACCCACGTTACCCTTAATGCACCGTTTGGGTACATGGGCTACAGTTGGAGAGATTCGGCAACTTTTACAACTATTTACGGAACGACTCAATCTATTACTATACCTGTTCCGCCCGGTTCGGTTACTATAGCTGTT
>CAISKH010000608.1 GCA_903885865.1 uncultured Mucilaginibacter sp. | reverse complement strand
GTGATTCATGTGATTCACTATTTTGTGAATCACTACATCACTCTTTTAGGGCCTACTCCTCACTGCTATGCCGCCTTCTGCGCTTCTTTTTATGCACTACGGCTTTATGATGCTTTTTCGATGTCTTCTTGCTTGTCTGCTTCCCGCCTTGCTTGCTTTGAGGTTGCTGTACGGCCGCTTTATCAGCCGCTGACAGGGAGTCTTTACTTAGCTGTTTTACCGTGAAGCTATTGTTGCTTAACCCGTATTCGAGTTTCCGTTTTTGCCCGGTTGGTGTGGCAGCGGCCCCGCTACCCGTATAAATGGGGAACTCCCTGATCAACTTACCTTCCTCAATATAGAAATTATCATTGCCCCGGTATCCCCTTCTTTGCGAACCGCTTAGTTTGGGGAAGTCCAGCTTTTGTGCCTTATTATCGTTAAATTCAAAAGCGTATAGGGTAGTATAATTAATGGTATCCTTCCCCTTTGCCTGGATGAGTATTTCGGGGTTACCGTCGGCATCCATATCGGCATTGTAAACATCAATTATTTTGCCGTTCAGGTCGCCTGTTGTAGTGGTGTATTTCCTGCCCGATGAATCAGAGTGCAGTATCATAAACGACCCTGTATCAGTTGCCCCCCTGCCCCAGCTTAAAACATCATAATACTGGCCCGGTGAAACTTCCATCAGTTTATGATACCTGAAAGGATCCATAATAACCGGCGCCTTGGGTTGGGCAATGGTATCCGCCTTTTTTTGCTCGGGCGCACAGCCGGCTATGATAGTGCAGCCAATCAGCATAAAATAATAAAACCTTTGTTTCATAACGATAAATTTAATTATAAAGGCTGTCGGGCGATAACTCGCCGGTTGGCTTATCGGGCAGGGTCATAAAAACATGCAGACTGCCGGTAATGCCAATATTAAAGTATTTTAAAGTAAAGTGGTGATATCCCCTTTGCAAAGCAACAGAACCGCCTTTTTCGTTTACCGGGTGTTTGCCATCATTATCAACCACCGGCTGATCGTCAATGAGCAATAACGATCCGTCGTCAGACGATGTTGAAAACCCATAAACACCATCCGCATCAATACGTATAAAACCGGTATATATTATACCAAATGCCGGCATAGCTCTTTTAAACGTATTGACATTAAAGCTTTTGGCTATAGATGTGTCGGCGGGTTCCGTTGTTAGTTTGAAATCGGCGGTACTGTTAAACTCGCCCGGGAAAACCTGGTAACGCAACCCGGTGGCTGTACCAAGGTAATTAACCGGCTGCAGCATTGTTTTATTATAAACATCGGTTTTTGTTACCACGCTTCGTTTGCCAGATGGCGTTATTACAATAGTTTGCAGTTCGCGGTATTGGTCGGGCGGAACATTGTAGGTAACCGGCGCGGTAAATTCCATATCCGTTTCGCGGGGGGTATAGCCATCAATGGTATAATAAACCTTCGCGCCTTTTACCGATGGTTTCAGATCGACCCTTAACTGGTTGCCGAACATAATGGTATCCTGCCCGCCGATAGCGGCAGGCACGCGGTAATCAAAGTTATTTTTATCGAGCCAGGCTAAATGTGCTGTCAAACGGACCTGCGAGAAATCAGTATAATTTTTATTGGCCAACTGTGTCCATGCTATTTCAGCCAAAGAGAGCATCCTGGGCAGGAGCATATATTCGAGCTTATTGGCTGTGGGGATGTATTCGGTCCATAAGTTAGCCTGTACACCAATTACATATTTTTGCTGATCGGGTGTTAAAACTGCCGGAACGGGGTTATAAGCATAGCTTTTTTGCAACGGCGAATAACCGCCGATGCCCAAAGGTTCGGTGCCCAGTTTTCCCTGCGCGTGATCAAAATAAAGCCCCTGGCTGCTCGGCGACATAATAACATCATGTTTTAACCCGGCAGCCTCTATTCCGCCGGCTTCGCCCTGCCAGCTCATTACGGTAGCATTGGGTGCCAACCCGCCTTCCAGTATCTCATCCCAGCCAATAACACTGCGTCCTTTTGAATTTACAAATTGCTCCATGCGCGAGGTGAAATAGCTTTGCAGGCCCTTCTCGTCCTTTAGCT
>CAISKH010000607.1 GCA_903885865.1 uncultured Mucilaginibacter sp. | reverse complement strand
TACATGCACTCGGCAGGTAATAATGACGATTGTTTAACAGTATACAGGTTAGGGAAAATATAATTCAACTGGTCGCGGCCGTTCTGCGTTACAAAGAGTTGGTTAGCCTGGTAGTTCCAATCCATACCAACCACATTGCGTAGGCCCGTTGCATAGCGAATGCCGTCGCTGTAATGCTGGTTCAATTTTGTTGATTTAAATTGCCATATACCGCCTGCTGAATCAAGCACAGGGCAACCCGGCTGGCCCATGGAACCCCTTTCACGGTTTTTTACCTGGCAGGAGTTGGAGAAAGCGCCAATGTTTACGTATAAATTATCATTAATATCAACCAATATTGCTTTGGCCTCATGATCACCGCGCTTGATCAGTCCGGTAACTAATTTATCGGGTTTATCCTGGTTACTTACCTGGTCCTTTACATCCAGCTTATACCGAAATACTTCGTCGTCTGACGAGGCATATAAACTAGTACCTTTAACATAAATACCCGTTCCCGGGAAATCGCCGAAACTTGATACCACGCTGGCTTTATCGCCATCATCATGCAGTTCTAAAATACCTTTGCCATCTTTTAACTTATTCAATTTTATATAGATATAACCCTTTGAGGTAACGGCTATATGCCTCGTACCGCCTAAATTATCGGCAAGAACAACGGCGTTGAAGCCCTTAGGCAGGGTTAAACCGGCATTTGGAACATCGGTTTTATGCTTTACCGGCGGGTCACTTTTTAACGCGTTCAGTAATAGCAGCCCGCATAGCGCCACTACAGGCAGTATGAACATAAACAATTTTTTATTTTTCATAATCGTAAGTATTTATGCGTCTAAATTAAACAGAATATAGCTAAATGTGAAAATCAAATTTAAGACATCTAATTTTTTGTTACTATGAGCTCTGTATTTGCATTGTTACATAACTTATTTAAAACCAGCTAATTATTCATGGTCATAGCTGCATAAAATTTAAAATTAAAAGATCATGAAAAAATTATTTATCACAGCAGTTGTAGCTACCATATTTAGTATAACCGCGTATGCCGATGGCGGCAAAAAAGCCATCACCAATGAAGGTGTAACTTATTCGGCCCTTAATCAGTTTAACACCGATTTTAAAAGCGCTGACGATGTAATGTGGACTGTAACCCCAAATTGCCAGAAAGTAAGTTTCACCCAAAATAATATTGATTATACCGCTTTTTATAGTTTCGATGGTGATTATTTGGGCATAACACAAAATGTTTCTTATAAAAGAATGCCCTCAGCAGTTAAAAAGGAAATAGCCAAAGAATATAAAGGCTATGAAGTTAGCAGCGTTATTAAATATAAAACACATGGCGCTGATGAGCCGGTTGTATATTTTGTTGACATAAAAAATGCTGCTAAAGAAATAGTGTTAAAAGTAACACCCGACAAAAGCGTGGCCTTTTTTAAGGAAGTAAAATAAACCCTTCGCCACTCTCCGTCCGTATTAAGTAAGGCCCCGCTAATTAGTGGGGCTTTATTATTTACTTAACAATTTAATTGATGCTTCATCTAAAATTATCCGGGTCGCTTGTACCAGTTCATGCAATTGCTTAACTGATGTAGCACTGGCTATTGGCGCGGTAATACCGGGGCGGGCAATTACCCAGGCAATGGCAATAGCCGCAGGAGTGGTTTTATAGTTAGCCGCCACCTCATCCAAAGCATCTAAAATTCTAAAGCCACGGTCATTCAGGTATTTTTTTATACCGGTTCCGCGCTGGCTTTTTGAAAGGTCATTATCCGAGCGGTATTTGCCGGTTAAAAACCCGCTAGCCAGCGAGTAATAAGTAATAACGCCTATATTGTTTTCCCTGCAAAGTGGTTCCAACTCTTTTTCATATTGTTCGCGGTCATACAAATTATATTGAGGCTGCAGGCTTTGGTAGGACGCAAGACCAGTGTCCCTGCTTACCTGTAAGGCTTCCTTAAGTCGGTCCGCGCTGTAATTTGATGCACCAATGGCCCGTACTTTCCCCTGTTTAATAAGGTCTGTATAAACTCCAAGTGTTTCTGCGAATGGGGTCGTCCTGTCATCGTCATGCGATTGGTACAAGTCTATATAATCAGTTTGCAGGCGCTTTAACGATGCCTCAACAGCGTGTATAATATATCTTTTCGATAATCCCTGTTTCCCTTCGCCCATAGGTTTCCCAACCTTGGTGGCAATAATAATCTTATCGCGCTTACTGGTTTTTTTGAGCCAATTGCCTATAATGGTTTCAGATTCGCCTCCTCTGTTGCCCGGCACCCATGTTGAATAAACGTCAGCCGTGTCAATAAATTCGAGGCTCGAATCAATATAAGCATCCAGTATTTCGAAAGATTGTTTTTCATTAATGGTCCAGCCAAAAACGTTGCCTCCAAAGCAAAACGGATGTACTTTTATGCCCGATGTGCCGAGTTCCCTTTTTTCCATATGCCGACTAATATTGCGCCGCAATTTGGCAAATTTTTCATAATTACAACAGCCTCTGTGCCAGTTTGTGTTTGCTTAATTTATCAGGTAATAAAGTCGTTACAAAAAATAAATTTTATTTTTTGGATAAATCAAACATTTAGTAAGATATTGCTATTAATAAGCCAGATGAAAACCATTTTTATAGCCCATTAACTGAACCATGCAATTAAAAAAGAAATATGCAGGAGTATTACTGCTGCTGTTTTTTGGCAGTATTAAACTTTACGCACAGGATAGTACGCTGGTTGGTACTACTATAAAATGGGACCTGACGAAGTGTATCGAGTACGCTAAAAAAAATAATATCCAGGTCAATTCATTGCGTCTCTCTATGCAGACCAGCCAGCAGGAATATGAGCTGGCCAAAGCAGCAAGGCTGCCCAACTTATCGGGTTCGGCTACTCAAAATTTCGCGCATAGCGGTAACGGCTCGGGTTTTAGCGCTTCGGGTAATTATGGCTTAAATTCATCGGTAACGTTATATAATGGGGGTTATATAAATAATACCATCCTGCAAAAAAACCTGGCGGTACAATCGGCCAACCTGAGTATTTTACAGCAGGAAAATGATATTACCCTGCAAATAACACAGGCTTACCTGGCTATTTTACTGGATAAGGAAAATATAATTTACGATACCGACCTCGTTAATACCGCGCAGGCACAGGTAAAACTGGAGCAGCAGCGTTATACAGTGG
>CAISKH010000606.1 GCA_903885865.1 uncultured Mucilaginibacter sp. | reverse complement strand
TTCGGCGTTAATTTTGGGGGAGCGCAAAATTTCGGTAACAGTGGTTGTAAGCGGTTTAATGGTGTTGCCGCCCCTGTCGGTATAGCTTGCGGTTAAGGTATAAAAACCAATGTTCGGCTTTGCCGGATTTTCATTTATAACGATATTGCCTGCTACCGGTATAGCTTTAGCCGGATCGGTTTTTAAACCTAACGATAAAATATACTGTACAATCTGCGTGGTCTGCTCAATAGTTAGTTGCGGGTGAGGGGCCATTGCCCTGTCTTTGAACCAAACACCGCCGCCACCGGTTATAATTTTATTGGCTAATGTTTTTACAGTTTGCGCATTGGTCAATGATTCGGGTAAATAACGCTGACCCACTTCGGTAAAGCTGGGGCCAACGGAAGTGCCATCTATTTTATGGCAGCTTTTACAATCGCTTTCATTCAATAAAACCTCGCCATGGTCAACCAATGTGCCCGACGCGTTTTTAGTTACCGAACTTATTTTAGGCTGATAACTCAAACTTACTTTAACCGCGCTTGCGGCAATGCCTTTGCCTATCCGGCCGTCCTCGGCATCAGTTACGTTTACCTTATACGTTAGGCTGTCGAAATAGAAAGTATGGTTAGGGAGGTCAAAACTCACTACGGGCATACTATTGCCAACTTTTACTAATTGAGTTGTAGTATTATTAAGTCCGGATGGATCAGTAACCGTAAGGGAAACTTTATGTATGCCATTGTTGGCAAAGGTGTATTTTATATCGCGGCCCTGCAGTTTTTTACCATCTATCATCCACGAATATTTTAGCGGATCGTGGTCGTCGTCATACGAGTTTTTGCCTGATAAATTAACCAGGAGCGGCTGCCTGCCCGATAGTTTATCTCCCTCAATTTTAGCTACAGGGGCGCGGTTGCCTTTGGTATATTCAATACGTACCAGGCAGGCTTCGCTGTTGGGGTCCCATGAATCGCCGAATTCAAGCATATATAAAGCGCCATCTTTCGGACTAAAAGCCATATCCATAGGTTTCAGGAATTTTGTATTGGGCATGAAGCTTTCTATTTTTTTCGATTTATACTGTTCATCCAGCGTTACAGCTTTTATCCAGCCGCGTACCCACTCGGCAATAAACCATTTTTTGTCGTAATATTCAGGGAACTGTACGGCCGACCTGATCGCGGGGTCGAAATGATAAACAGGGCCGCCAATTGCAGCCCGGCTGCCCTCGCCCAGTTCAGGAAACTCATCAGATGATTTATAAGGGTACCATATCGCTGCTTCCTGGGCAGGCGGCAACTCTTTAAGGCCCGTATTTAAACGCGAATTATTTACCGGGTGGGCGGGGTTAAATTTAGCGCCCGCTTTTTTGGTGTCGAAATCCATATTGGCATAAGCCTGGTTATTACCGCAAAACATGGGCCAGCCATAATTACCGGCTTTGGGCGCTACGTTAAACTCGTCGAAACCTATGGGGCCCTGTGTACTGTCGACCCGCGAATCGGGGCCAACCTCGCCCCAGTATAAAACATCGGTGGTTTTGTCAACAAAAATACGGTAGGGGTTACGTAGGCCCATTACATATATTTCAGGCCGGGCCAGTTTGTTATCGGGGAATAAATTGCCTTTCGGGATAGAGTACGTGCCATCATTTTCAGGATGTATGCGCGATATTTTACCCCGCAGGTCCATTGTATTGGCCGCGCTGCGGAAC
>CAISKH010000605.1 GCA_903885865.1 uncultured Mucilaginibacter sp. | reverse complement strand
TGGAGAACGCACAGCTCAACCATATCAGCAATATTGAAGCTATTTGCGGATCAAAAGAGGCAATCCCCGCCGAACAATTTGATACCATACTGGCAAATATTAACCGCAATATTTTACTGGACCAGGTGCAGCGTTACAGCGAGGTATTAAGGCCCGAAGGCGAAATATATTTCAGCGGGTTTTATGAAAAACCCGACCTGGATATAATTACTGATGAGGCGCGCAAGTACGGTTTAAAATATATCACCCATAAAACCGATAAGGATTGGGTAGCCGCTAAGTTTGTGAAGTAAGGCTGTGTACCTACTATAATTTTCAATAGGTGAAATACATTGTTTATCTTAAAATTTGCACATTTGCACATCCCTGCCTGCCGCAGGCGGGCGCACATTTGCACATAAGCTAATTACATGAGGGTACATTTTATAGCCATAGGCGGCAGCGCCATGCACAACCTGGCCATTGCTTTACATAAAAAGGGATTTACGGTAACCGGATCGGATGATGTGCTATTTGAGCCATCGATTTCACGGCTGAACAAATACGGTTTATTACCTGCGGAAAACGGATGGTATCCTGAAAAAATAACACCGGGTATTGACGCGGTAATATTAGGTATGCATGCCCGCATTGATAACCCTGAATTACTTAAAGCACAAGAGTTAGGTATAAAAATATATTCCTATCCCGAATACATTTATGAGCAGTCAAAGAATAAGCTTAGGGTAGTAATAGGGGGGAGCCACGGCAAAACCACCATTACCTCTATGATATTACATGTGCTGCAAGCCGCCGGAAAAGACTTTGATTACCTGGTTGGGGCGCAGCTGGAGGGTTTTGAAACTATGGTAAGGCTAACCAATGAAGCGCCGGTTATTGTAATTGAAGGCGATGAGTATTTGGCCTCGCCGATTGACAGGCGGCCCAAATTTCATTTGTATAAGGCTAATATTGCTGTTATAAGCGGCATCGCATGGGACCATATCAATGTGTTCCCTACGTTTCAAAATTATACAGATCAGTTTAAGATATTTATTGAAACCATACAACCCGGTGGGAAACTTATTTACTGCAAAACAGATACGGTTTTAAGTGACATAGTCACAAGCGACACTTCTGAAATTACCAAAGAGCCCTATGTTTTGCCCGATTACAGCATTGAAAACGACCTTACAACCCTGTTATATGCCGGAAAGAAATATCCGCTGCAGGTTTTTGGCGAACACAACCTGCTGAATATGGAAGCAGCGCGGTTGGTTTGTGCCAGCCTGGATATTAAGCCCGAAGATTTTTATAACTATATAACCACCTTTAAAGGTGCCGCGCGCAGGCTCGAATTGGTGGGTAAAAATGCTAATTCTGCTATTTTTAAAGATTTTGCGCACTCGCCGTCAAAATTACTGGCTACCATGCATGCAGTTAAAGCACAGTTTCCCGGCAGGAAATTGATAGCTTGTATTGAACTGCATACGTTTAGCAGCCTGAACAAAGACTTTTTATCGCAATATTCGGGTACAATGGATGAAGCCGACATAGCGATAGTTTTTATCGATAAAAAAACGTTTGAACAAAAGAAAATGGAACCCTACCCGGCAGAAACGGTGAAGGCTGCTTTTTCAAAGAACAATCTCCTGTTTTTTAACGATCCAAAACTATTATTAAACAAACTGGAAACGGTAAAAATGACTGATACCAA
This sequence comes from uncultured Mucilaginibacter sp., assembly GCA_903885865.1. Classification (GTDB taxonomy): domain Bacteria; phylum Bacteroidota; class Bacteroidia; order Sphingobacteriales; family Sphingobacteriaceae; genus Mucilaginibacter. Next base: position 134 of record CAISKH010000605.1, on the reverse strand, counting down.
TTTATTAATGATGAGTTCGGGAAATTTTGGAGGGATAGATCTTATTGACTTGAAAAACAAAATATTATAATAATTATTTGAAATAAAAAAAAATTATTAACTTTATTAACTATTGCGAAACCCTTAGCTTTATT
>CAISKH010000604.1 GCA_903885865.1 uncultured Mucilaginibacter sp. | reverse complement strand
TGGATGTTCATCCCGGGTTATGCGGGTTAAATGTTACCGTTCCGCATAAAATTAATGTGCTGCGTTATTTAGACTGGATAGAGAACGACGCGCGCAGCGCGGGCGCTGTAAATTGTATACGTATAAGTAAGGAGAGCCCGGTATTGGCGGCTTTTTCGGGCGAGTTGGGTGTTGAGGGCCACGATTTCAGGCTCGAAGGGTTTAATACCGATATTTACGGCTTTGAAATGTCGTTAAGGCCCTTGCTACATGACCCTCATACTGAGGCATTGATATTGGGCGACGGCGGCGCGGCCAGGGCTGTTAAATGTGTGCTGGAGAACCTGGAAGTTCCTTTTAAAATTGTAACCCGTAAACCACAGCCCGGCCATATTTTATTTAAGGACCTTAAGCACCACGATATTGCAAAACATAAACTGATAATTAACACAACGCCGCTGGGTACTGCGCCTGATATTGATAAATGCCCCCCTATACCTTATGAAGCAATAACCAATGAACACTTATTGTTCGACCTGGTGTATAACCCCGAAGAAACGTTATTTTTAAAGAAAGGTAAAGCGCAGGGTGCGGCTACCAAAAACGGCTACGAAATGTTGCTGCTCCAAGCCGAAAAATCATGGGAAATATGGAACTCAAAAGATTTGCACCCATGAGAATATTTGCATTAGTAGTAATAGCTGTTCTGTTTTTTGCTGCTTGCAGCGGCAATCACGACTATTCGCCAAAGCCGCGGGGATATTACCGCATTGTTTTCCCAAAAAAGGAATACCAGGAATATGTATCCAACTATCCGTTCACGTTTCAGTACCCCAAATACGCGGTTATGACTATCGATACCCAAACGCGGGTATCGCCCAAATATCTTAATATGCAATACCTGTTAAATATGCAGTTCCCGCAGTTTAATGGCACGCTGCATTTAAGTTACGACAAGTTCACCTCAAAAAAAATGTTTGATATGCTGGTTGAAGATGCCCGCAAACTGGCTTTTAAGCATACCATAAAAGCTACCAGTATTGATGAAGGCACGTGGATAAACTTTCCGGATCATAAAGTTTACGGCATATATTATACCATTGATGGCAATGCCGCGTCGGCAGTACAATTTTATTTAACCGATAGTGTAAAAAACTATATGCGCGGCGCTTTGTACTTTAATAGCGAGCCCCGGCTTGATTCTATCCGCCCTGTACTAAATTTTGTTAAACAGGATGTTAATGTGATGATAAAAAGTTTCAGGTGGAAAAAATAGGTTGGACGTTATACGTTTTACGTAGTACGTTTTGGCTTACTCACATTAAAAAATATTAATATTCACGTATAACGTACCACGTAAAACGTACAACAAAAAATGGCAATAGTAAAACCTTTCCCCAACAACCCATTCCAGGAAAACACCTATATTTTATATGATGAAAGCGGTGAGTGCGCCATTATTGATCCGGGTATGGATAATGCTGCCGAGCAAAATTCCGTCGTAAATTTTTTAAGGAATAATAACCTGGAACCCGCTTTGCTGCTGAACACCCATTGCCATATTGACCATGTACTCGGTAATAAATTTGTATTTGAACAATACGGGTTAAAGCCAAAATTTAACAAAGGCGAACAGGAAGTGCTCGATGCTGTTATAGCTTATGCCCCGCAATTCGGGCTGCGGTATGACCCTTCGCCAATGCCTGATGAATACTTGCCGGAAACTGGGACTATTCGCTTTGGAAATACCAGCCTGGAGTTAATATTTGCCCCCGGGCACTCGCCTGCGCATTTATGTTTTTACGATGAAAAGGCCAATTACCTAATTGGCGGCGATGTATTATTCAGGGGAAGCATTGGCCGCACCGATCTGCCGGGTGGCAATTTTAAACAGCTCATTGATAATATCGAACAAAAACTATTTACGCTACCCGATAGCTGTATCGTTTATCCCGGCCACGGCCCCGAAACAACTATTGGCTTCGAAAAGCAATACAATCCTTTTTTAACATAACAAGCATGCTTTTCTTCATTTTGAACATATTTTAATACAGGATAGCTAAAAATGAAACTGTTTATCACCTTGATTCCATTCTTCGCAGTATTAAGATTAAGTGCGTGGCAACAGCGTCATGCTGTATTAAGCCTACCTTCAAAAACAGAGGTAGTACAACGTAAAGTTGACACCATACCGCAACCTGCCTACAGCAATGTGGTAATCTTGGGCAATAGCATTACATTTACGCCTGCAAATCCATCTTTAGGATGGTATGGCAACTGGGGTATGGCCGCTACAGTTGCAGACTCTGACTATGTTCACCTACTTACTGTAAAGTTTAAGCAGCGTAATCCTAACTGTGTAGTAACTATAAGAAACATATCATCTTTTGAAACGGACTTTAAAAATTACAGCCTTGATGCAAATCTGAAGGACCTGCGAGATATAAAGCCAGACCTTCTAATAATACGTATTGGTGAGAATGTCAATCAGGCCCCATTGGATACTGCAGCTTTTAGAGATAAGTATCAGGCATTAATCAATTACTTTAGTAATAAGCCTCCTATACTTGCTGTAGGATCATTCTGGTCTATGCCGGTAGTAGACAAAATCATGTCGGGATATTCTAAATTTATTACATTATCCAATCTAAGCCGTGATCCAACTAATGCTTCGTTTGGGCTGTGGACAAATACGGGTGTTCAGTATCACCCGGGCAATAAAGGGATGAGGAATATAAGCAATGCAATATGGTCGGCTATACTTAAACTTTAAATGTTGTGCGTATTACGTTGTACGTTTTACGTACTTTTATTGCGCATCAAAAACGTATAACTTATTACATAAAACGTATAACCTCCTTTGAACACTTCTATCTACATAGCTAAGCGGTACCTGTTTTCGAGGAAGAAAATGCATGCCATAAATATTATATCGGGCATATCCATGATGGGGGTATTAATTTGCAGTGCGGCGCTCATTATTTTACTATCGGTATTTAATGGTTTAGAAAAAGTGGTGCTTGGCCTATACAGCAATTTTTCGCCCGAAATAAAGATCGA
>CAISKH010000603.1 GCA_903885865.1 uncultured Mucilaginibacter sp. | reverse complement strand
CTGGCGCGGGCCAGGAAACACCCGAAGAAACGAAACAGAAAGCGCTTGACGGGATAGATAATCTGTTTACGCAAGCAAAAGCGTACTCCGAAATACAGCCTGGGGTTATAAACTTACGCTTTGAAGCTTTGAAGGGTTTATTTACAGGCACAAAAAAACTGTTTATAAATGCCGACGGTGCCCGTGAAATTATTGAAGCGGTAAACTTCGCTAAAAAATTAGGTGTGCAGGCGGTGATCGTAGGGGGTAAAGAATCATATTTGGTAACCAATATTTTAAAGCAAAATAATGTGCCGGTTATCATCAGGGAAACACAAACCCTCCCGGCCAGGGATGAAGACGATGTGTACCTGCCCTATAAACTGCCAAAAATATTGCAGGATGCAGGTGTGCTTTATGGATTAACCGGCATAGGTTTCTGGCGGCAGCGTAACCTGCCTTTTGAAGCCGGGCAGGCCGTTGGCTATGGTTTAACAAAAGAGCAAGCGCTGAGTATGATCACTATTAACAATGCCAAGATTTTGGGGATCGATAAAACCACCGGCACACTGGAAACAGGCAAGGATGCAAACCTGTTCATTTCGGGAGGCGACGCGCTGGATATGATGACTTTAGATGTACAAGCCGCTTTTATACAGGGCAGGAATATTAACCTTGATAATCTGCATAAAGAACTATACAAGAAGTATGTTGATAAATACGGATTGAAGGCAGAGTAATATAGGCCAGTAAAAGAAAAAGCCCTGAAATTTCAGGGCTTTTTCTCTTAATAATTCCATGAGTTTAACCTAAATGTGCGGTTACTTTTTTATGAGAAATTGAACTATGTGCCTTACCATTGGCAGAAACAATGGGTTTTAAAGCGGTATCGATATCCATGTATTGTTTAAAGTTGCGAACATCATTATCAACCATATTTTTAAATAACGGATTTAAAATATGCGCCACACTTGCGCCAACGCCGCCGGCCGGGGGCTGATAAGTAATAACAACATCGACCAACGTGCCCTTACCATCCGGTGTGTCCCTGAAATATACCTTACCCGCATTGTCAATAATTGATCCTGGTAAAGAGCTCCAGCCAATTACTTCACCGGGTTTATCTTTAACTATGCTTGCATCCCAGCTAACCGTGCCAACTCCTGTGGGCAATTTAAGCACCCAATGAGAGCGCTCATCGTCGAGCACTTCCACACTTTCCAAATGGTTCATAAATAAAGGCAAATTATCCAGTTTCCGCCAAAAGTTATATACCTGCTGGCGTGGTTTATCGATGGTAAATGTAGATTTGATGTTAACATTCACCGGTTCCTGGGTGTTCTTTCCGATACTTGAATAAACTGCGCAGTGGCCGGTAATGCCCCGGTTTAATAAATATCCGCCGGCGCCTATCTTTAAAATGCTGGTAAAAGGCTTTGAAAACAAATGCCTTAACCCCGAAAAGGAAAGTTTTACCCCTGTTGTGATAGAAAGGTACCGTTCGGGCCAGTTTATGTTTATTTCGTCTTCGTCAGAAGTTCTTTTATACCCTTTAGCGGGTTGTAATGCTGTTGTTGCCATAATATTGATTAAACAATATATTTAGCTGGTGGTTTTATTTTAGTGAAATTAAGCTCATTCTTTCTTGTTTTTGCAATATCATTAATTATTTATTGAGTGCCTTTACCAGCTTTGATCACTTTCCTGACGTCAGGAAAATGGTCGCCAGTTTCTTTACGGCATTTACAACTAACACGCCCAATTTAAACAATATTTGTCAATACAAATTCTTGTGCTACATTTGCAACGCTTTAGGTTTCTTAATGATGAAAATTATTAAGAATTAAAAGGGAATACGGTGTAAATCTGTAACTGTCCCGCAGCTGTAAGCTCCATAACCATAGTCCATCCAATGGTCACTATTCGCGAAAACGGATGGGAAGACAGGACGAAAGGGGAGTAAGTCAGAAGACCTGCCAGAGCAATTTATTATCATAGCTTTCGGGGATTGAAGCTTGGATGAAATGAAATCTTTTCAAATCTATTTTCATTTCAAACATCTCATTTCTGTTTGCTGTGGGTTTAACTCACAACAACATGAAAAAAAATTACGTACTTGTTGCTGCAGGCCTGGGGCTTGTACAACTGGTGTTGCTCAGTACAGCAACACGCGCCCAGGATTCGGTCCGGGTACTTCATGATGTGGTTGTTACCGCCACAAGGTCACCACAAAAACAAACAGACATTGGCAGGGTGGTAACCGTAATTACAGCGGCCGATATCAGCCATGCCCTGGGAAAAACGTTACCTGAATTGCTTAATTCGGTACCGGGGCTCACCTTTTCGGGGGCTGAAAACGCGCCGGGTATTAGTTCATCCGTATTTCTTAGAGGCGCCTCAACCGGCAATACGCTGGTATTGATAGATGGTTTTCCGGTTAATAATGCTTCAGCTATTGACGGCAGTTATGATCTGAACGCTTTTCCGCTTGATCAGATAGATCATATAGAGATACTGAAAGGCACAGGCTCAACCCTGTATGGATCAGACGCGGTGGCAGGGGTGATCAATATTATTACCAAACATCCGGTACAAAACGAGTTAAAAGCCAATGTACAGCTTAGCGGCGGTACGTATAACACTTTTACAGAAGCAGCAGGTTTAATTGGTAAAATAGATAAAACAGGTATAGCGGTCAATTTATCAAATACTGATTCGAGGGGTTTCCCGGCAGCGACCGATACAACAGGTAAAGCCGGTTTCAGGAATGATGATTTTCACCAGCGCTCGGCAAGTGTGAATTTAAACCAGCAGGTTACTGATAAATTTATTTTAAACGGAAATTTCCAGGGGACTTATAATTCGGGGCATTTGCCTTATGGCGCTTATGGCGACGATAAAAATTTCTCCTACAACAATACTTTTATTTTGGGCGGCATTGGCGGTAAATTACTCTTGCCAAAGGGTGCCTTAGTGGTAAATTTAAGCCAGAACAATGTGGCTAATAATTATAATGAAGTACCTTCCGCTTTAAACTTCAGCACAACTCAGGTGGTAAAAAATACAGGGCACATCACCAATGCTGAGGCAGTTTTTAATTATAATTTAGCAAAGTATCTCGACCTTACCAGTGGCGCGGGTTTTAAATATAATAACACCAGCCAGTATAGTTTGTATAATTCGCCCGGCTATACGCCCCCGGCAAGCACTATTGACCCCGGTACTGCTAAAAATAGCATAGCAGGCGCTTACGCTTCGTTGTTTTTTAAATCGGATATATTCCACATGGAGTTAGGCGGCAGGTATAATCATCATAGCAAGTACGGCGATAATTTTACTTATAGTATTAATCCATCAGTTTTATTAGCTGATCAGTTAAAAATATTCGGCAATATATCATCTGCATTTAAAGCGCCATCTTTATATCAGTTATTTTCCCAATACGGAAATTTGAATTTGAAACCCGAAACAACCACCTCATACGAAGCGGGTTTTGATTGGGAGATCATAAAAAAAACGCTCTCGTTTAATGCGGTGTTTTATAAATACAATACCAGCAATGTTATTTATTTTTTTAGTCAATCAGTATCCCCGTTTGCATCATTTTATAAGAATGGCAGGTTTCAGGGGGATAAGGGCTACGAAAGCGAAATTAAATATAACACGGATAAATTAACCGCGTCGGCATATATCGCTTATGTAACCGGCACATTAACAGACGAAAACGGGGCAACAACCAATATTCTTTATCGCAGGCCAACTCACACGCTGGGTGCAAATGTTTATTACCAGTTTTGTAAAGATTTTTCCGCAGGCCTAAATTATAAATATACCGGCGACAGAGTAGATCAGAATTTCAATACCTTCCCGGTTAGTAATATAACCTTAAAACATTATAACCTGGTTGACGCTCATTTGCAATATGAGCCCTGCAAACACATTAGCTTGTTTACCGATCTGAAAAACCTGTTTGATGCAAAATATATAGATTGGCTGGGGTATAATACCCGCGGGTTTAATTTTATGGCCGGTATTAAATACAGGATAAATTAAGCGTTTTTTATTTGATAAGATAATACGTAATTTTACTTTATAAATAACACTCATGTCATTACAAAAGATCAATATTCGCAACACTGTACTAATCCTGATGATATTGGCGGCCGTTGCTATGCGCTTTGTATCCTACTATGCATCGGCTTTTACAACTTACCATTCATCAGCATTAAGTAATTTCGCGGCAATAAGTAATTTTACACCCGTAGGGGCTGTAGCCTTATTTGGCGGCACTTATTTCACTAATAAATGGAAAGCATACCTGGTGCCACTTAGTGCTCTGTTTATAAGCGATATGGTGCTCAATTATTTATATTCATCACGTTTAATAATTGATTATACGGCTACTATTTGGGTCTACTTAAGTTTCGCTATAATGGTATTTATCGGCACGCGCATTAAACAGGTAAGTTTTTCATCTGTAAGCATTGCTTCTCTATTATCGGTTGTGGTTTTTTGGTTGTTAACTGATTTTCCATGGCTGTACGGAGGTGGTTTATACCCGCATACATTGTCGGGTTACTTAGCGTCGTTACATGCAGCCATACCATTCCAAAAGAATATGCTTTTAGGCGATGCCCTGTTTGGCTTATTGCTTTTCGGTGGTTTTGAACTGGCTAAAAGTAAATATACTGCCCTGCGTACTAACAACGAATTGGCCCTTTAAACTAAACTTATTATAATTAAAAGCGGCCAGTTTACTGACCGCTTTTTTTATGAAATAATGCGATGAAAAAAATTGTAGTATTAACCGGCGCCGGGATTAGCGCTGAAAGCGGTTTACGGACGTTCAGGGACACGGATGGCTTGTGGGAGGGTTATGATATACAAGAAGTAGCAACGCCGCAGGCATGGCAGCGTAACCCCGTTTTAGTGCAGGATTTTTATAATATGCGCCGTAAGGCAGTTATCGCCGCCCAACCCAATGCTGCGCATTATGCTTTGGCTGCACTTGAAGAGAAATATGACGTAACCATCATCACCCAAAATATCGACGACCTGCATGAAAGGGCAGGGTCAACCAACGTGGTACATCTGCATGGCATTATTACCCGGTCGCAATCCGGTAAAAATCCGGCATTAACTTATCCGGTAGATGGGTGGGAGCTTAAAATGGGCGAGCTTTGCGAACTGGGCTCACAGCTGCGCGCGCATGTAGTTTGGTTTGGCGAAGATGTACCCATGATAGAACCAGCATTAAGGCTATGCGCCAAGGCCGAACTGTTTATTTTGGTGGGTTCGTCTCTGGCGGTATATCCCGCCGCCGGGCTGATCAATTATGTGCCGGATAACGTAACCAAATATGTGATCGACCCTAAAATACCCGATATTAGCCGGGTTAACAGCCTAATAAAAATTGAAGCAATGG
>CAISKH010000602.1 GCA_903885865.1 uncultured Mucilaginibacter sp. | reverse complement strand
CAGGACAGGCTGCAGCATAAAGAACAAAAAACCATAAAGGCCCTTATACTAACGCCAACCCGCGAACTGGCCATACAAATTGACGAAAGCTTTGCCGCTTATGGCAGGCATACCGGTTTAAAGCATTTGGTTATATTCGGCGGGGTATCGCAAAACCCGCAAACCGAGGCTTTGCGCAGGGGAGTGGATATTTTAGTGGCCACACCGGGCCGTTTGCTCGATCTGATGAACCAGCGTTATGTTCATTTAGATCATATTAAAATGCTGGTGTTGGACGAAGCCGACCGTATGCTTGATATGGGTTTTGTGCATGATGTTAAAAAGATAATAGCCAAAGTGCCTGCAAAAAGGCAAACGCTGTTTTTTTCGGCGACTATGCCTAACGAGATACAGAGCCTGGCTAACTCTATACTCACCAACCCCGAAAAGGTGGAGGTTACGCCACAATCAACAACGGCTGATACCGTACAGCAGGAACTTTACTATGTAGAAAAAAATGACAAGCGGTTATTGCTGGCCCACATATTAAAAGACAGGGATATTAAAACCGCCCTGGTATTTACCCGTACCAAACATGGCGCGGATAAGGTAGTGAAGGACCTGGTTAAGATAGGTATTACCGCCGAGGCAATCCACGGCAATAAATCGCAGAACGCGCGCCAGCGGGCTTTGGCCAATTTCAAGAACCGTACTACACGTGTATTAATTGCTACCGATATTGCCGCGCGCGGCATTGATATTGACGATCTTACCCACGTAATTAATTACGAGATACCCAACATACCCGAAACATACGTGCACCGCATTGGCCGTACAGGCAGGGCAGGGGCAAGCGGCATAGCGCTAACCTTTTGCGACCAGGAAGAAATTGAATTTTTAAAAGATATACACAAGCTGATTGGTAAACAGGTGCCTGTTAATGATGAGCATCCCTACCCGATGAGTCCGCAAAGTATTGTTGCCAAACATGCCGAAGGGCAAAGTAAGGGCGGCGGTCAGCGCGGCGGTGGAGGCAATAAACGCGGTCGTGGCTTTGGCAGGGCCGACAGACCCAAACACTTGGGCGGCGGAAGATCATCAGATAATTTAAGCGGCGGCAGGCCGGGGAACAGAAGATAAAAGTATTTCAACAATAGCGATGGGTTTTAAACCCATCGCTATTGTTTTTTGTTAATAAGTTAATAAAGCTATTTGCAGCAGTTGGCCTTTTTAAATAATTTTAGCTAAAATTTACGACGTATAGCAATGAAACGCCTCCTCGACCTTTTTAAAAACAAGTATTTTTTGGTTACGATAGCCTTTTTGGTGTGGATGATATTTTTCGATAAGAACGACCTGTTTTCGCAATACCAGTATCACCAGCAGGTGAGTAAATTAAAACAGGAGCGCGATTTTTACAAAAAGCAAACTGCCAAAGTAAGTAAGGACCTCGATGAGCTTACCTCTGACCCCCAAAAGCTCGAAAAATTTGCCCGCGAAAAATATTTAATGCGGAAGGACAATGAAGATGTTTTTGTAGTGGAGAAAGAGAAGGCGCGGTAAGCAGCCCCCGCTTAACACCGCAATGCCGTTAAAGTTATATTTTCTACATTTGAACCATGAGTGTCAGCGTTGAGGGTTTAACAAAAATTTATGGAGAGCAAAAGGCGGTTGAT
>CAISKH010000601.1 GCA_903885865.1 uncultured Mucilaginibacter sp. | reverse complement strand
TAATTAAAAAACAAGCCCCCCGAATTGCAAATGGTTTATGCCCCCAAGTTACTCTGCTTTCTTACGCAGTATAACCCCCGGGCGTTTTTTTATCGGCACCACAGCCCTGGTAGTGGTTGTCCCCTTTGGAGCGTTGGCCATATCCTTTGCCTTAGCCACCGAAAACGCGTAAGCATCGGCCATCAGCTTTTTGATATAATCCTGCGGCAGGTCGGTTTTTTCGTTGATTTTAACGTAGCGGTACTGGCTGCCATTGCCCAGCAGTATTTTTTCAGGGTCAGCAATTTTTGAGCCCCAGTAAAACCCGAAATGTACATACTCATTGTTAAAAACCGCAACCGAGCAAAACGTTTCACCCATCTTACCCGATGGCGACCAGCCAAACGCCAGCGCGTTATAGTTATCATAGATCAGCTCATTGCTTTCGGGGTATAGGTCCCATACAAAATCGCGGAGCCAAAGGGCAAGGTCCTGTATCTTTGGCGAGAACGGGCGCAGGAATAATAAGAGGTCGGTGTTGTCTTCTTTTGCCATAAGCTAATATAACAAATTTAAAAGTGATACTCCCAAAAAGCATTAGTCGGATTTGAAGTTACCATAAATCACCCCGAAAGCTGCCCCATATCAGCACCGCTATAAAACAGATCGTTGCAATTATGTTTATTTTTGCCGATCGATTTGCTATCATCTTATTGCTGACATTATCTTCCGTGTCGCTCAAAACCAATCGGTTAATAGTGTATATAATTGATATTAATATCGCAGCTTCAACGAGCAGCATTAGCGTTTTAATACTTGCATAGCCTAATAAATCCATTGAATCCATTTCCCGAATTTCTTTTAGCCCTAAGCTTTCGAGAATGCTGTCATTAGAATAAGTATTGGCAAATAATAAACACCAGCATATAACTAACTGGTATATTATATTAAAAACCCCATATACTATTCTTTTCATTGACTAATTACTCCTTCACCGGCTCCTTCCATTCCCAATGCTCACCAAAAAAACCCGCGTTTTCCACCTTGCCGGGATGAACTTCATCGGGCGGGGTATTCAAATCTATCACCGCCCAATCGGGCAGCATGGGTATTTGTTTGGAGTTGTTTAAGTACGATTCTTCCCTGAACGTAAAGCCGCTGTTCAATACAATATAATTTTTCTGGTTCATTGGGTTAGGGTAGATCATGATCAGCCCGTGGTCCTTTGAAGAATAGGCTGTGTTGCCTGCCTGTATTTGCGCGGCGTTCCATTTTATGGGCAGCTTCCCTGCAAGTTTGGCAATTACCTTGTTGCTCTCCGCGTCGCCAAAAAGAATAAGGTTTGATGAGGCCATATCTTCGGTTGTTACTTCCCTATCTGTTTTCACTATGGGATCACCGCGAAACTCGCGCCGCCATTGCACCATAAACCGTTCCATTTCCGCTTTCGACCATTTATCAAACAACGCGTTTTTACTGGTACCCGAGGGGGTAATCACCATAAACGCCGACATAAACGCGTCGTCAACCGGGCCCTGTAAATTATGTTTTTTGGCAAGTACTGGCT
>CAISKH010000600.1 GCA_903885865.1 uncultured Mucilaginibacter sp. | reverse complement strand
TCCTGGGGCAATTGGCGCTGGGCCTGGCCAACTTTATCCCGCACGTCGTTAGCCGCAGTTTCAAGGTCGGCATCAAGGTTAAATTCAACGGTGATCTGGCTGCTGCCAACCGAGCTTGTTGATGATATATTACGTATGCCCGGTACACCGTTGATCGCCTTTTCAAGCGGTTCGGTAATTTGTGATTCTATCACATCAGCGTTTGCACCCGAATAACTTGTAACTACACTAATTATAGGTGGGTCGACCGATGGAAAATCACGAATACCTAAAAAATTGTACCCGATAACACCAAATACCACAATTACAATTGACATAACTGTTGCCAGTACCGGCCTTTTTATACTAACTGAGGATAAACTCATTGCAGTTATAGTTATTTAATTACTTTAATTATTTTTAAAGGGGCCTTGGGCCTCAATTGCATTATACCCGATACGATAAGGCTATCACCCGCTTTCAAGCCCTTTATTATTTGGATCTTAGTATCAGTACGCAGATCTGTGGTTACTGGTTTTGCTATGGCAACACCATTGTGGGCAATATAAACCTTGCTGCTTTTTAAATCGGGTATAACGCATTCCGTTGGCACCATAATGGTTTTGGGTATCTGATCGAGCGCTATATTTATAGCGGCAAAACTGCCTGCCTTAAGTTTTCCGTTAGGGTTTGGTGCCTTCGCACGTACTGTAATGGTGCGTGAGCTAAGGTCAATATCGGGTTCAATAGCATAAACCACGGCTTTAAAATTATCTCTTGAGCTTGCAACAGTAAAACTGATCTTGGTACCAATTTTAATCAAAGGCAAGTATCTTTCAGGAACGGAAAATGTAACCTTTGCCGGGTCAATATTTACCAGTGTGGCTATAGTGGTACTGGGCGACAGGTAACTGCCCGGGCTTACATTGCGTAACCCAATGGTACCTGAAAATGGCGCCAGAATCTGCCTTCTTGCAGATTGCGCTTTCAGGCCCTCATACTGTGCCGTTAACGTATTTAAATTCGTAAGCGAGGTATCATATTCCTGCTGGCTGATGGCTTCTTTTTGAAGTAGTATTTTATTACGGTATTCGTTTGTTTTTGCCAGTTGTATCTGGTATTCGGTTTGTTTTATTGAGGAGATCAGGTCCTTGTCGTACACCTTAACCAGCAGCTGGCCCTTTTTTACTGAACCGCCTTCTTTAAAATATATACCGGTTATGCTGCCAGCTATTTCACTGATCAGGGTTACCTTTTCGTTCGCGTCGATAGTTCCGGTTACATCAATGGTGTTGTTTAAGGTAGTGTCTTTAATAATTTGAACTCTAACGGGAATGGGGGCGTTTCTGCCTCCTTTTTTTCCACCGCCTTTACTTCCGGTAGCCATAGCCGCCGCAGTTATTTTTGCATGGTCGCTAAAAAACTTATTATAAATTAAAAAGGCGACAAGCAACGCCAGTAATGTGTATATAATATACCTGGTTTTCATATCCTGATAATAGTTAGATAAGGTTTGTATTGTTTTTTATGGAAATTTTCCCTAAATTATTTTTCATTTTATATAATACACAATCAAATACTTCCATATCGTTTGCTGATATGTTTTCTGTAATACGGTTGTTAATTGCTTCGAACGCCGCTATTATTTGCGGTACAGCCTTTTTGGCTTTATCTGTAACACTTAACAAGTGCTGCCGCCTGTCGGCAGGGTTAATTTCCCTGGAAACAAATCCCTTTTCGGCAAGTGTGTCAATAACCTTAACAATAATTGACTTGTCCTTGCCCAACTTCTCTGCAAGCGCTTTTTGTGTAAGCTGGCCATCATAATAACAAATTACCGTTAGCGCATAATAATAGCGGTTTATATCTAAATGTTCCATCTGATCGCCCAGTACACTTAGATATGCCCTTCCTAAAACCATCAATTTCCGGGAAATTGGCTCAATGAGTTTCATTTTCATAATTAGATTGCAAAAGTAATTAGTTACAAAACCTAATAGTTGCATGTATCAACCATTTTACAACAACTTTATATTAACAAAGTATTAATGCAAATAATTAAATTTTATACATTGCATAGATGAAAAAAATTAGGCTATTCATTCTTTATTCCTTAACTCTATTTTTTATGGGTCCTTCTATCAGTAATGCCGCAACCAACGCGCAAATAACCTATACCGTGACTTTCCCAGAGGCCCAGGCGCATTATGCTGATATAGAAATGAAAATCACCGACTTAAACCAAAAAACGTTAGACTTGAAAATGCCGGTATGGACACCCGGCTCCTACCTGGTAAGGGAGTTTTCAAAAAATATTGAAACGCTGAGCGCCGCTGCCAGCGGCAAACTAGTGATGGCAAAAAAGATACGTAAAAATATATGGCAGTTGAACACTGCCGGCATACCAGAAATTGTAATTAAATACCGGGTTTACGCTTTCGAAATTTCTGTGCGCACAAGTTTTATTGATGCCTCGCATGCCTTCCTGTCATCGCCTGATATGTTTTTATACCCTGCTAATATGCTTCATGAGCCATCAACCATCCATATTGTACCCTATAAGGGATGGACGACGGTTTCAACAAGTTTAGAGAAAGTAAACGGCGATAGCTTTACCCGGTATTCGCCCGATTATGATATTTTGTTTGATTCGCCGATTGAAATAGGCACACAGGATGTTTTTGGCTTTACCGCGGCGGGCGTAAATTATGAAGTGGTTATGGTTGGCGGTGGCAACTATAATAAAGAGCGCCTAAAAAAAGACATGGCAACAATTGTAGAAGAAGAAACTGCAGTTTTTGGCGAAAACCCCAACAAACATTATACTTTTATTGTACATAACGCTTTGCGGGGCGGTGGCGGCCTGGAACATTTAAGTTCAACAACACTGGGGGCTACGCGTGATAATTATGAAAAGGGCTATCAAAACTTTTTAAGCCTGGCCGCACATGAGCATTTTCATTTA
>CAISKH010000599.1 GCA_903885865.1 uncultured Mucilaginibacter sp. | reverse complement strand
CCGCTTAATGATGCCGAAGATCAGGGCGTGTATTTTGTTGACCTGCCCGACCTGGCCTCATCGGTTGACAATATCCAGGTGCAGCGCGGGGTTGGCACCTCTACCAACGGCGCAGGGGCCTTTGGTGGCAGCATCAACATACAAACTACCACCCGCCGCGATACGGCTTATGCCGAACTGAACAGTTCGGCCGGTTCATACAAAACATTTAAAAATACAGTTAGCCTGGGTACAGGCTTGTTGGGCGGGCATTATAGCTTTGACGGGCGATTATCAAACATTACATCCGACGGGTATATCGACCGCTCGGGCTCTACACTTAAATCCTTCTTTTTAAGCGGGGCTTATTATGGCAAAACCAGCGTATTGCGCCTCAATGTTTTCAGTGGTTACGAGCAAACCCACCAGGCTTGGGACGGTGTGCCCGAGGATAGTGTAAAATTTGGCAATCGCAGGTATAACGAACTGGGCTATATCGCCTCAAGCGGCACCTATTATAAAAACCAGACCGATAACTATACCCAAAACTATTACCAGTTGCTTTATGACCAGCAGATCAACCAGCAGCTATCATTTAGCGGGGCCTTGCATTACACCAAGGGCTATGGGTATTACGAAGAGTATAGAAATGGCGATGCTTTAAGTGATTATGGCATTACCCCTGTTACCGTTGGCGGAGTAGCAATTACTACAACCGACCTGGTGCGCCGTTTATGGCTGAACAATGATTTTTACGGTGCTACCTATAACCTGCACTATCAGCCGGACAATAAACTCGATATGACGCTTGGCGGCGCTTACAATGAGTATAAGGGCCAGCATTATAACAATATTGAATGGGCGCAGCAAAGCACTAATATTCCGCCGGATTACGAGTATTCGAGAGATAACGCGAAGAAAACTGATTTTAATATTTTCGACCGGGCCGAATATAATTTAGGCGATGTGCTGTTTTATGGCGATATGCAATACCGGCACATCTATTATTCATTTTTAGGGTTCGACCAAAACCTTAAAAATGTGCAACAGCAGGTAAGCCTGGATTTCTTTAACCCCAAGGTTGGCATCACTTATAATATAAATGCGCATGATAATATTTATGCCTCATTAGCTGTTGCCAATCATGAGCCAAACCGTAGTGATTTTATAAACTCATCACCGGCAAGCCGCCCCAAAGCAGAGAACTTAAAGGATATTGAAGTAGGTTACCGTACCAGTCAGGCAAACTTTAGCGGGGGCATTAACGGGTTTTATATGCTGTATAAAAACCAGCTGGTATTAACGGGTTCGTTGGATGATGTAGGCGAAGCTATCCGCACCAATATCCCTGATAGTTACCGCGCGGGTATTGAAGCTAACGCCAAAATAAAAGTAACCCGCGAGTTAACCTGGGCCGCCAATGCATCATTAAGTACCAACAAAGTGAAAAACTTTGCCCAATACCTGCAAAACTATGATACGGGCACATTGGATAAAACGCAATATACCTCAACAGATATAGCCTATTCGCCTGCTCTGGTTGGGGCCAGTACCATCAGCTATCAGCCCGTAAAAAACGCGGAGATCGCCTTTATAAGCAAATATGTGAGCCGCCAGTATCTGGATAATACATCCACCCAAAGCAGGTCGCTGCCTCAATATTTTGTGAACGATGTGCGGCTCAATTATAATTTCAGCATAAAAGGCATAAAAAATATTGGTATTGGCTTATTGGTAAATAATGTGTTCAGCGCTAAATACCAGTCCGACGGCGCTACCTACCCGGATATTGAAGGCGGAAAAGTGGTTAACTATAACTACTTTTTCCCCCAGGCCCCGGTAAACTTTCTGGCCTCGCTCAACCTTAAATTCTGATCGTATGCATTACTGGCTGCACCTTTTTACAGAACAAATTCGTGAAACTACGTTCATGGAATGGGCCGCTGTATTGTTGAGCGTAGCCGAAGTGCTGCTGGCCAAAATCAACAACATCTGGTTATACCCAACCGGCATTGCTGGTACATTCATCGGGATATATGTGCTGTTGATCGCGGGGCTTTATGCCGAATCGGTTTTGAGCGTTTATTATATAGTGATGAGCGCTTATGGATGGTATTATTGGATAAAGAAGCGTGACGAACCACCCGTAAAAATTACCTGGACAACCAAAAGGGAGTGGATAATTACCCTGTTTATTGTCTTTGCCGGATGGGCCATAGGGTATGTATTGTTAAAAAATTTCACCACATCGAACGTTCCTGTTTGGGATGCCTGGGTATCGTCAACCGGCTGGGCGGGTATGTGGCTGCTGGCAAGGCGAAAACTGGAGAACTGGATTGTGCTTAATATCTCGAATTTGTTTGCTATACCGTTGCTGTGTTATAAAAAGCTCATTCTGTTTGCGGCGCTTACTTTGTTTTTATTTATAGTGGCCTTTTTTGGCTTTTTTGACTGGCTGGCTATATGGAAAAAAGAGAACACTCATAAAAAGGCATATCCTGTTTAATTATATAAAATGGAAAACATAAGCCACCCATCGGCATTTATTGAAACGGACGATGTAGCTGCTATCCGTGATACAGCCGCCCTGGCGGAACAGGCGGGTATGCTGCATAACGAGCAGCTAAAAGTGATTTACAAAAAAAAATGGTTTAAACTATTGGTGCCGAAACTTTATTCGGGCCTCCAAATAAGCCTGCCCGACCTGGTGCGGTTACAGGAAGCCATTAGCTGGGCCGACGGCAGCACCGGCTGGGTGGTTACGCTGTGCACTGGCGCCGGTTGGTTTGGCGGGTTTATTAATGCCGAAACTGCCCGGCAAGTATTGAACGACCCGAAAACCTGTCTCGCCGGGAGCGGCGCAACAAGCGGTACGGCAGAAATTACGGCCTCGGGCTACCTGGTTAACGGCACCTGGAGATATGCCAGCGGCATACATCACGCCACGCATATTACCGCCAATTGTATCATCAAAAAAGATGGTGAAAATGTTTTGGACCAAAACGGGAAGCCCATGGTATTGCCCTTTATATTTGATAAAAAAGATGTGAAGATAGTGCCCCACTGGAAACATACGGGCATGGTGGCAACGGGTAGCGACTCGTTCGAAATTAAAGATGTCGAAGTTTCATTTAACAGGCAGTTTAAAATAGATGGCCCCGCAGCAGTTATCAACGACCCTTTATACCGTTATCCGTTTTTACAATTGGCGTATGCTACGCTGGCAGTTAATTTATCGGGCATCGCGGTGCATTTTATGGATTTGTGTGGAGACGTTTTTGAAGAAAAGCGGAAACAGCCCCGGCTCACCGATGAACAGAAAGTTATTTTAACCGATAAATTAAGCACATTAAAAGCCGCGATCAACCGGCAACGAAAAAGTTTTTTTGACGCGGTCGACCAATCATGGATCGCTATTCAATACGCGGACAATATCCCCGATGCGCTTTTGAATAAAGTAAGCGTCAACAGCGTAAAACTGGCTCATTTGGCGGTAGAAAGTGTAGACAAACTTTATCCCTTATGCGGCCTGGTTGCGGCGTGTAGCAATACCGAGATCAACCGTGCCTGGCGCGATCTGCATACAGCCAGTCAGCACGCATTGCTAACTTTCCCGGTTAATTCAATTTAAAGAAACCGT
>CAISKH010000598.1 GCA_903885865.1 uncultured Mucilaginibacter sp. | reverse complement strand
GGTTGAGCAGTTAGGGTTGGCTATAATTTTATCGTTTTTAGTAATTACATGCGCATTCACCTCGGGTACTACCAGCGGTATGTTAGGCTCCATACGCCACGCGCTCGAGTTATCAATTACCACGGTACCTACTTCGGCAAACTTAGGCGCCCACTCTTTAGATGTTGAGCCGCCGGCCGAAAAAATTGCTACTGCGGGCCTTTTAGCAATGGCATCGGCCATGCTTATTACTTCAAACTCTTTATCCTTAAACCTTATCTTTTTGCCTATCGATTTTTCGGATGCCACAGGATATAATTCCGTAACCGGAAAGTTTCTTTCGGCCAATACCTGTAACATTTTGGTGCCTACCAGCCCGGTAGCTCCTACTACTGCAACTTTCATGTGTTTTCTTTATGTTTTGAAGCGGCAAAAATAAGGTTATCTGTAAACCCAAAGGGCAATTATTGCAAAATATTATACGGGTTTTTAGGGTTACAACTTGCAGCTTGTATGGCTGCTACTGTTTTATGTGTTATTGTTTAACGCGGCATGCAACCAAATAATTATGTTTAAAGATTGAACCTTTATAAAAAATGCTTTATTTTAACGGTCAGTATTTTAAAAGCTAATTATTACCAATGAGGAAGTTTTACTCTTTCATCATTTTAATTTGTTTGTGTAGCGCGGCCTTTTCGCAAGCCTTATTCAACAATAACGGCGCTAACATTTATGTAACCGATGGCGGTTTTATGATTGTAAAAACAAACTCGGTTGTAAACAACCCGGTTTCGGGGGTTGGGCAAATTAATAACCAGGGCACTATTGTAGTTGAGGGCGACATTACCAATAATGCCAATATTGTTGGTAGTGGCGATACCATTAAGCTTACCGGTAATTGGGTAAACAACAACTCGTATACCGGTAACACCAGCTGGGTGTATTTTAACGGGCCGCAAACTCAGGATATTGCAGGTAGTGCCGTTACAACATTTGATAATGTTGACCTAAGCAATGGTGCAGAGAAGCTTCAACAAATTAACGCTATAACAACCGGCTTGCTTAACCTTAATAATTCTGAACTGGCTACTGATGTTTTTGATATGCTGGTAACCAACCCCAGCCCAACTGCCATTAGCTGGAACGCCGGTTATGTAAGCAGTTTTGATGGTGGCGAGCTTGAGCAGGTTACCAATTCAACCAGCAATTATGTTTTTCCTACAGGGTCACCATCATACAACAACGGGCCATCAATTTTCAGGCCTGTTGCGTTTACACCTGCCTCGGCTAATACTGATACGTTTGGTGCCTGCCTGGTAAAAGGCGATGCTACTAACGATGGCTACAACACCAAAACCGTTGACAAGATACTTTGTCTTGTAAACCCCAACTTTTATCACCGCTTATATAACGGTGGTGGCGCTGCAGCAGCAGATTTAACCATGTATTACAACCCCACCGCCGATGGTGCATGGACAGATGAGGCACATTGGGTGAATAACGAATGGAATTATATAGCCCCATCTACAGCAGGTTCGGGCCTTGGTTTTTCAACCGTTACCGTGCCGGGTATAAGCAATTATATACC
>CAISKH010000597.1 GCA_903885865.1 uncultured Mucilaginibacter sp. | reverse complement strand
GTGCTTATTAACAGCGTTCTTAGTATTGGCATACAGTTACACGCGTGCGCAGGTCGGCTTTTCTGTTATTCATGGTAAAGTTTCGGACGAAAGACGCCTCGCTGCAGAAGCATCACCCGTTATGTTATTGGCTGCAGCCGACTCATCTATTATTAAACATGTTTTTTGCGATAAAAATGGAGGGTTTACCATTGCCGTAAAACCCGGTAAATATCTGCTTCTTGTGAGCAGGATAGGTTATGTACAATTATATGAAGGCCCATATGAATTAAAAAGCGGCGATGACTTTGCTGTACCCGAAATTATATTGTCTCCTAATTTACCTATACTAAAAGAAGTTTCCATAACCGCGCAACGGGAGTACTTAGAAGTTAAACCTGATAGAATGATATTAAATGTTCAAAGCAGCATGGTGGCACAAAGTAACTCTGCGTATGAAATTTTACAGCAGGATGCCCCAGGAGTACATGCCGACGCTCACGGTAACATCAGTATGAGGGGCCGTCAAAACGCTTTAATTACTGTGGATAATAAGCCGGTATCCGTAACGGGGCAAGACCTGAACGATTATCTGCAGGGCATACCAGGAAATAACATTCAGCGGGTAGAACTGATGACCAGTCCGGGGGTTAAATATGATGCGGCCGGCGGGGGTATTATTAACATTGTATTAAAAAAAAGCAGTAGCGCGGGTACAAATGTTACGGTTACGGCCGGGGCAGGCTACGGTAATTTTTACAAAGGGAACGCGGGCGTAAATTTTAATAATCGTAGGGGCAAACTGAACGTTTTCGGTCATTACAACTACATGGATAATAAAACTGATCATACTTTTAAAACCGACCATATTATCACCTATAAAAATATCATAAGCGATTATGATGTAAACTATTATGCTACCCAGCAAAATTATAACCATAATTTCGGGATAGGTACCGACTATGCAATAACTGCCAATCATACTTTGGGTGTATTAATAAGCGGCACAGTAACTAGTTACGATTTAGGGAAAAATAATACTTTAAATATTACTAACGGGGGGGCACTGGATTCAACTATATTAACCAAATCACAGATAAACCGCGGGCTAAGTAATATAAGTTATGATATTAATTATAGCGGGAAACTGGATGCCGCAGGGAAAACACTGTCGGCCGATTTTGTTTTTAATAATATTAACCGGCACTCCGCCGAATATTTAGATAATTATTTTTATAACGCCGCTGGCAGTAATTACCGCCCGGCTTTGTATCAGCAAAACCTGTCGCCGTCGGGTATACGTATATGGGCGTCAAACGTTGATTATGCTAACCCGTTGTCGAAAACGGCGCAAATAGAGACGGGCATTAAGTTTAGTTGGGTAAAGAGCAATAATGACCTGATTTTTGGGCCGAAAGTAAACGGGGTATATCAAAGTTCGCCTCAATTTAGCAACAATTTTATATATACTGAGAATATAAACGCCGCTTACATAAAATACACCAATAAAATAGATAAAGTAAATTTGATTGCATCCCTACGTGCCGAACAAACAAATTCGGACGGGAACTCGGTAACGATGATGACCGCGGTTAAAAAAAATTACCTGGACTGGTTCCCACACTTACTGTTGACTTATCATGCTGATGAAAAAAATGAATTTTCTGTTAGTTATGACCGTGGTATAACAAGGCCGGCTTACGAAGCAGTAAATCCGTTTTTATATTATGTGGATTTATATGATTACCGCGCTGGCAACCCCAACTTATTGCCCCAATACTCTAATGCAATACAAATAACGCATACTTATAATAAAACGTTGGTAACGAGCTTATATGGGATGGTTACTACTAACTTTTCTAATTTCCAGGATTATGTACAAAATGATTCGTCAAAAGTGAGTATCAATATTGCAAAAAACTTTGGCACTTATTCTGTTGCAGGGCTCAATTTTTACGCGCCTGTAACATTTAACGCATGGTGGAACGCTAATTTTAGACTGGATATTGCCTATCAGCGCCTTAAAGCGTACCCGGGGAATGGTAACCTGGATAAAGGTACACCCGATATAAATTTTTCAAGTACACAACATTTTGCAATATGCCCAACAATAACTGCTGAAATTATGGGTAAATACGAATCGCCTAATTTTTATGGTATCGGCCAGAACAAGTCACAATATCGGGTTGACCCCTCTATCAGTAAACAGCTGTTTAATAAAAACGGATCGCTAACACTTGTAATTTCTGATATTTTTAATACGTATTATGATAGGTCGACCATTAACTATCAAAACCTTAATATGTCTATATATGATAGAAAGGAAACCAGGATAGTGAAGCTTAATTTCATGTATCGTTTTGGCAACATATCATTAAAGGGTACAAAGAAACATGAGGCCGGGAATGAGGACGAGCAAAACAGGGCCGCAGGGGGGGTAGCAGGTAATGCCCCTTAATTCCTGATTGTTTTTTATTTACCCGGTATGGCCGCCGAGCAGGCTTATAAAAATTATAAGCAAAACCAGTAAAGTGATGCAGGTGTACAGATAGTCTTTTTCTAAAATAAACCCGATTGCCGAGCAGGCTACCCTGATTATGGGCGTCGCGATAAGCAAAATTATACCGGCCTGCATAATAGCCTGCCCCCTAAAGGTTATTATACCGTGTATTATGCCGCTGCCCGTACTGATAAAGTCAGGAACGCCTTTAAATACACTATGATCGACTATACTATGGCCATGCCTGTACAGGTAAAATATTCCGCCAAAAACCACAAACCCTATTGACAGGTATACCCCTATGCGCAGCACCCACCCAATTACCGATTGCATATCCCTGTCTTTAAATGTATTCATAACTCACTCATTTATTATGATTCCAAGCGAAGCTTGAAATCTCTAATCTCTAATCTATATTTTCCCCACTAAGCCATTATATATCATTTCTATGGCTAAAATGCTTACAACTACAGAAAATACCACGCGTATCCATTTGGATGATGTGCTTTGAACCAAAATTTTCGAACCACTCAACGCCCCCAATACTACACCAATAACTACGGGCATAGAAAGTCCGGGGTCAATATAGCCCCGCTGCAGGTAAACTACCGCGCTTGCCGCTGCGGTAACGCCGATCATAAAATTACTGGTGGTGGTTGATACTTTGAAAGGTATTTTCATAATACCATCCATTGCTACCACTTTTAACGCGCCCGAACCAATGCCCAGTAACCCCGATAATACCCCCGCGAACAGCATCATAAAAAAGCCACCGCCCACATTGGTTACACTATACTCAACCGAACCATCGGCGGTAGGATAGCTATTGTTAAGCTTTAGTTTTTCGGCTAAATAGCTCTTTTCTTTTGTGATATGTTCAGCTTTATTCCGAAGAGAAAGTAAAGCCGATGCTATTAAAATGCACCCGAATAAAATGGCGATATAATGAGTGGGGATATAAATGGCCAGTATGGCACCCGTCATGGCGCCGGCTGTTGTGGCTATTTCTAAAAACATGCCCAACCTCATATTGGTGATACCCTCTTTTACATAAGCTGCCGCCGAGCCCGATGAGGTTGCTATAACCGATACCAATGACGCGCCTATAGCATAATGTATATCAACGTGCAGGGCTATGGTTAACAATGGGACGATAACAAAACCGCCTCCCAGGCCGGTTAATGAACCCAATAAACCCGCGAAATACGAGCCTATTAGTATAATTATGGTAAGTTCAATTACCGACATACGCAGCAGTTAGTTATAACCGCTAAAGTAATAATAACTTTTTTTAAGCGCTTTGTTTAATGTTTATCTATAGGTTTAGTTGGGTAATTTAAGGGTAATCATTTTTCGACAACTTCTTCTTTCGATCCATCGTAAATCAATTTCTTTGTCTTGTTTATACTTTCTTTAAGATAAGGGTTCCTCAAAGAATTGAAGGTTAATAAGTCAACCTTTCTATGACAGTATAATTCTAATTCATTCCATAAGGATAGCAACAATTCGCCCCGTGTCAACGGATCAGATTCATTGAGTTCAACTAAAACATCCAGGTCACTTTCATCCGTAAAATTTCCGTTTACGGCCGATCCAAATACATAAAGTTCCCTTACCTTATGCGATTTGCATAAAGCAATAAAGTTTTTTGAATACAAATCTGCTTTTTCGCCTATCATGATATAAAGTTAGCTATAAATAATTTAATCCGTAAATATTCAGTTAAGTACAGTAAAATACATTATCGCGATACATTCTTTCAATTTGTACATTTGCTGCCGTTATCAATTTATATGGGGTACTCCACTTTACAAACCTGCCTGACCGACCTTGAAAAGCACGGCCACTTGATCCGCATAAAAGAAGAGGTTGACCCGTACCTGCAAATGGCGGCTATTCACCTGCGCGTATTTGAGCATGGCGGCCCCGCTATTTTGTTCGAAAATGTGAAGGGCAGTAAATTCCGGGCGGTATCAAACCTGTTTGGTACTATGGAGCGGTCAAAATTTATTTTCCGCGATTCGCAGGATAAAGTGAAAACACTGGTGGAGCTAAAATCCGATCCTTTAAAAGCCATTAAACATCCTTTAAAATACGCTAACGTAGCACTTACCGCTTTATCGGCTTTGCCGATGAAAGTTAGCAGGAAAGATTTTAAAAAATGCAGTATCAGCGAACTGCCGCAAATAGTGAACTGGCCAAAGGACGGCGGCCCGTTTATAACCATGCCACAGGTTTATACAGAAGATAGTGACAAGCCCGGCATTATGAATGCTAACCTGGGTATGTACCGCATACAAATGGCAGGCAATGATTATATATTGAATGAGGAAATTGGCTTGCATTACCAATTGCACCGTGGTATAGGTGTGCACCAAACCAAGGCCAATGCAAAAGGACAGCCCTTAAAAGTGAGCATATTTGTGGGCGG
>CAISKH010000596.1 GCA_903885865.1 uncultured Mucilaginibacter sp. | reverse complement strand
CCCTGCAGGAGAATAAAATAACCCGCGTTGGGGGCGAAAAAGAAATTGAAGTGGATGTGCGTGTTGTCTCGGCAACAAACAAGGACCTGTTAAAAGAAATTGATGCTGGTAATTTTCGTATGGATCTTTACCATCGCCTTAGTGTGATTTTGATACACGTACCGCCTTTAACCGAGCGTAAGGATGACATTGCGCTGCTTACACAAAGCTTCCTGGAGGAAATATGTACTGATTATGGTATGCCGGTGAAAAAGATAAGTGAAAGCGCGTTTGAGGCGCTTAAAGCCTTACCGTGGACGGGAAACATACGGGAGCTAAGGAACATGGTCGAACGTTTGATCATTTTGAGCGATAAAACCATTACCGATGATGATGTAAGGGCATTTGCAAACCCATCGGCACCGGTAGCTGCCACCGACGCGACCGCAGCACCGCAAACCGATTTTAACCAGTTTAAGAACTTCCAGGATTATAAAGATTTTGCCGAACGCGAGTACATTAAATTCAAATTGGAAAAAAACAATTGGAACGTATCAAAAACCGCTGATGATATTGATATACAACGCAGTCACCTTTACAGCAAGATAGAGAAATACGGGTTGAAGCGGGGGGAATAGCGTTTTTTAATGAGTGAATGATGAAATGAGTGATTGAGTGAATGTTTTACTTTTTTCTGTAACAAAGCCCTATAAACCCTATCTTAGTTTTAGAATAAAACTAAACCCAATATTTATTCACCACAAACAAACCACAACATGAAAAAATTAGTCTTTTTTATTGCCTTTTTTACACTGGCCTGTAGTTCGGTGTTCGCGCAAATGACCAAAGAGCAGGTTATTGCAGAATGGAAACGCGCCAAAGTTTACACTAAAGCCTACCTGGACGCTATGCCTGAAGCCGGTTATACCTTTAAAGCTACGCCGGAGATACGCACCTTTGCCGAGCAAATGCTGCACCTGGCCGATGCCAACTATTTTTTCCTTTCAACAGTTAGCGGTAAGCCAAGCCCGCTCAAAGCACCAGCCGAAAAAACCATAGCGCAAACCAAGGAAGCCACTACAAAAGCGGTTATGGAAAGCTATGATTTTTGCATTAGCGCCATTGAAAGCGTACCATTAGCCGATATGCAGCAAATTGTAACTGCCGAGGGCCAGAAAGTGCCTAAAGCTGTACTAATAGCCAAAGCGTTTGAGCATCAAACCCATCACCGCGGGCAAACAACCATATACCTGCGTTTAAAGGGGGTAAAGCCGCCTAATGAAATGCTGTTTTAATACCAAACAGACTATAATTATACCAGGCCCTTTCTATAAATTGAAAGGGCTTTTCTTTTTAAAGGTGATTCACAAAAAATTGTGAATCACCTGAATCACCTTTTGTTGATAAGTAATTGATATAAAGTACTTTGACAAAATAGAGTGAATCACCCTGAATCAGTACAAAAACTTTAAGTAAAAATACTTAATTATTTGTAAGTGACTATTATATATAAAGTATTGACTTTTTGACTAAATGGGGTGAATCACTTTTTTGAATCAGTTGTGAATCACTTTTTTTTTTTGCAAACGAATACAGGATCGGTTTTTAACTAAGTCTTCTAAACAATAATTATATTATAACGAAATTTGATTAAATTTGAAAAAAGGATTATAATGAAAACTATTCAACTTAATAACGCTGTTTGGAAAGAAGGGGATTACTTTGTTGCGCAATGTTTAAATATTGACGTTTCAAGCTTTGGTGATACAAAAGAGGAAGCGCTATCAAATTTACAAGAGGCCCTGGAATTGTATTTTGAAGATAATGAGCACCCCGAAATTAATATTATAGAGAAACCTGAAATAGTTGGTTCCGTTTTAAAATATGCCTAAGCTTTATTCTTCTGTACATATTCTTAAAGTATTGGCAGCGCATGGCTTTATCTTTATTTCTCAAAAGGGTAGTCATATCAAACTTCGAAAAACTGACGAGGTGACTTTAACAGTAATTGTACCGGCTAACAGAAAGGAAATTCCTATCGGGACATTTCGCTCCATTTTGCGTCAGTCTTCACTAACAGAAGATCAGTTTAAATAACGATTTATCGCCCAAAAACCCTACTTTTGCGCTTGAATGAAGTACATACGCAATTTTTGTATCATAGCGCATATTGACCACGGTAAAAGCACCCTTGCCGACAGGTTATTAGAGTATACCCATACCATTACCCAACGCGAAAGCCAGGCACAATTGCTTGACGATATGGACCTGGAGCGCGAGCGCGGTATCACCATAAAAAGCCATGCCATACAAATGGATTACGAACTGGATGGCCAGAAATATATACTGAACCTGATAGATACACCGGGCCACGTTGATTTTTCGTACGAGGTTTCCCGCTCTATAGCCGCCTGTGAGGGCGCTTTGCTCATCGTAGATGCCGCGCAGGGTATACAGGCGCAAACTATATCTAATTTGTATTTAGCGTTGGAAAATGACCTTGAAATTATCCCCGTTTTAAATAAAATGGACCTGCCCGGTGCCATGCCCGAGGAGGTTAAAGACCAGATAGTAGAACTGCTAGGCTGCAAACGCGAAGAAATATTGGCGGCATCGGGTAAAACGGGGCAAGGTGTGCATGATATTTTGCGGGCCAT
>CAISKH010000595.1 GCA_903885865.1 uncultured Mucilaginibacter sp. | reverse complement strand
TAATAATCTTTTCCTGTCATGAAAAAAATCAAAATCATTGATTATAAACTATTCTTACCTGTTCTTTTATTCTCAATTTATGCTGTTGCTGTAATCGCACAAAACCTTCCTAATGTGCAAAAAAACAGCCTGCGTGCACCGATTAATCTAAGAATTGATGGCAAAGCAATTGAATGGAATAACAAGTTCCAGGCTTATAATCATGCCACCGATATTTTTTATACGTTATCCAATGATGATAATAATCTTTACTTAACCATACAGGCTATAGACCCCGGCATTATTAATAAAATTATTAACGGCCGCGTTTCTTTTTCGATAAACAAATCAGGGAAGAAAAGCGATGATGATGCAGTTACAATCAGCTATCCGGTGTTTGATAAGAAGAATAGGCCCAATTTAAACCTGAAGGATAAACCGGAAATTATACCAGGGTCGGCAGCTTCGGTAAAACAGGCTGATTCCTTTATGTACGTTAATAATAAAAGTATGAACGACAAGGTGAAAATGATAAAGGTTACCGGGGTGACAGGAATGGATAGCCTTATTTCGGTTTATAATGATGATGGCATTAAAGCGGCAGCATTATTTGATAACAAAATGGTTTATACCTGCGAAATTGCTGTTTCCCTAAAACTGGTTGGCCTGTCGATAAATGATAGGACAAAGTTCAGTTATCATATCACCCTAAATGGTTTGGCGTTAGATTATGTGCCGGGGGTTGAAATAACGAGGGCGCCCAATGGGGAAATAAAAAGTATAGATGTTCATAAGAGTGATGCTTTAGTGAGTCGGATAAATCCAACCGATACTACTGATTTTTGGGGAGAATATACTTTGGCAAAGTAGCGATTACGCGCTACCCGTCGGCTGAAGCCGACGGCAATTTATAAGTATAGCGATGAATTCATTGCCGTCCCTTTTAAGGGGCCGAAGACAAATGATGCGCTAAAGGCTTTAGCCAAAAAAGCAGAGGAGCGACAATTTGATTTGCCCCCGTTAACCCCCATAACCGCCCCTGCTGATTTTACCATTAACAAAGCCAAACCTAAAAATTCCGGACGTTCTTATTTTATATTACACACTAATTACCCGGCTTCCATCGTTTTAGTTAAGCTATTATTAACCCCATTTATGTTAATTTTTGTTAAAAATGGGGTTTTGAGGTGTGGCGGCAAGTTAAATAGCTATGAATAAATTATATTTAAAAATTATTTTTGTAAACCAAAACAGCATTAATAACAGATTAGTTTTAAAGCCGTAATAAACAACTATCTTTGCAGCCGAAATAAAATAAAATAGCGGCCGGTATATAGAAAAAGGCGGGCCCGACTAATAAATTTGTAATATCATTTTATACTCATGAAGAAATCGCTACCAGGCACTTTTTTAACCCTAATATTTATAGCTGCTCTCTTATCCGTAACCGGATGTAAAAAAGCAGTCAATACCCCATATCCTGTGCCTCTTATCGGAACAAACAACACCGTAAGCCAGTTAACCTCAACTTCGGTAGTAACCGGCGGCATACGTTTTAACGTTGACAATATTGCGTCAGACGGGGTATGCTGGAGTTCTACTAACCCATTGCCTACTATTGCCGATTCAAGAACACAGGATACGCTCGCTATTCATTGGGTAAGCAAATTAACCGGCTTAACACCTAATACCACTTATTATGTAAGGGCCTACGCCGTAGGCACCTCAGGGCCGGGATACGGTGGCGTAATAACCTTTAAAACCAATGCCACGTCAGCCATTCCAACCGGAACAGTAACCACTATAGCCGGTAGTACCAGCGGAAATTCCGGGTATGCGGATGGATCGGGCGCCGGAGTATTATTTGATGGCCCCCAGTATTTATCCTATAATTCAAGCGCGGGGCTATTGTATGTAAGCGATACGTTTAATAACCTGATAAGAACGGTTACAACAACCGGGACCTCCCGCACACTAACAAACCCAACGATCGGGTATGTCGACGGCTCCCTTTCAACTGCCCAGTTTTATGGGCCAAAAGGCATGTCGTTTGATGCACAGGGCAATACTTATGTTGCAGATATCGGCAATAATGTTATCCGTAAAATTACCCCCGGCGGAACAGTAAGCACATTAGCAGGAAACGGATTTACCGGCTATGTGGATGGAGCGGGTTCGGCTGCTGAGTTTTTTAATCCCCAGGCAACCGTGGTTGACGCGCAAGGGAACGTATATGTAGCCGACCGCAGTAATAACCTTATCCGTAAAATAACTCCTGCCGGTGTGGTAAGTAAATATACCGGCTATTTGGCTATTAATGGATTTCCCCAATCGTCGGTACCCGGATTTGTTGACGGAGACGCAACTACCGCGTTGTTTGACCACCCGGTAGCCATGGCAATTGATCCACAGGGGAATATTTTTGTAGTTGATCAAAATAACAAAGCGATAAGAAAAGTTGCGACCGACGGTTCTGTCACCACTTACGTGGGCGGTGGTAACTTTCCTGATCTGCTTGGCGTTCCTGCAGGAGTAGCCGTTGATGCACAGGACAATTTATTTGTTACAGATAGTTCAGGGCGGGTCTTTGAAATTACCTCTTCAAAAGTGCTGTACCTGTTAGCCGGGGCTCAAAATACTACTGGATTTTCAAACGGGGTTGGTTCAGCGGCCCGTTTCAATAATCCGCAAGGCATAGCGCTCGACGGGCAAGGCAATCTTTATGTTGCCGATTTTGGCAATAATGTTATTCGTAAAATTGTAGTAACTGTTCAATAAGTCACCTCAATAAAAAGACATGCTCTTTAATTGGGGTAAGATTACTACACCGCTATAGTATTGCCGGGGCGGGGGTCTTCGGGTAATATTTCCATTTCGGGGTAATCAATATAATCAGCATACCATTGTATGGCGCCTACCACATCCAGGGCGTCGTCTGCCGAAATATCGAT
>CAISKH010000594.1 GCA_903885865.1 uncultured Mucilaginibacter sp. | reverse complement strand
CTGTGCCGCGTCCAACTGGTTTTTCTTTTGGCGTGGGAAATCTGCGCGTACCAGCACCAGGTGGTCCTTAGCGTAAGTTTCAAAAGTTGACGATTCCAGTATTTCTTTTCTCAGCATAATACATGGCCCGCACCAATCGGAACCTGAAAAATTGATCAGGACCAGTTTGTTTTCTTTAGCAGCCTCGGTAATGGCGGTGTTAAAATCTCCCTGCCAGGTAATGGTTGAAAGGAAGAATAGTGTAAATAAAAATGTCAATAATTTCATATTAAAGGGGTATTTATAATAATTAGGTTAACGCAATAAATAATAATATGTTGTAGCTGCACCGCAAGATTTAAGTTTTTGTAGCGAAAATAGAATTATTACAAGACTTTAGCCTACGGGTATGGATGAATACGTGTTTTGTACCGATCAATAGCGTGAGTTAACAATAACCGCTGTTCACTTTGTTAAAGGTAGAGCGTAATTTTGGTTTAAATTTGAAGTGCCGGATTTGTTATTAGTTACCTGATAATGGTCAGGCTGCCCGTTACCCCGCCCCGGCAATCAGGCTTTTTGGTATCAATAATATAATAATATACCCCCGAGGGCAAGTCGGCACCATTATAGCGCCCATCAAAGGGCCTGGTGTAGTTAACAGAATAAAAGACACGCTGGCCGTACCGGTTAAAAACAGATACTTCTGTACCGGGATAATTTTCAAGGCCGGTAACCGCCCAGTAATCGTTAATGCCGTCGTTATTGGGGGTGAATGCATTGGGTACAGTCACACCGGGGTCTTCTACCGTTACTGTAACTTTTTCCAACGGGCTGGGGCAGATGCCTTTTTTACTGGCTATATAAAAAATGGTGGTATTGGCCACTTTACGGGAAAAATAACCTGCCCTGCTGGTGTCAATTAAAGTTTTGGTAGAATCATAGAGCTGGTAATGGGCATCGGGGTCTTTATTTAAAACATCAAGCCCTACCGTACCCGGCAAACATATTTTAATATCGTTAACAATAGGTTTTGAGGCCGACGAGATACTGTCGGGGATAAAAAACGTGAGGGTATCGCTGGAACACATATCATCATTAATAACAAAAAAACGGTATTTGCCCGATGGAACACCCGCCAGGTATAAAAACTGGCCCACCCATTTACCGCTCTCGTCTAACCATATATATCCGTGATTTCTTGTTGCCGGTTTGCCGGGCTTTGGGCCATTAACCTGCAAGCCCACAATAGTCCCCAGGGCCTGCCCGCAAACATCAGACTTTATATGCATACCACTGGTATCAATGGTCAATGGGGAGTAACCTATTTTAAAAGTAAGTAAATTGATAGAACAATTGGAAGAACCTATTGTGGTAAGCGTATAGGTATCGGGCGCGAGTTTCGTAAGGCTTATCCTGGCTGTGTCATTAGGTATATAACCTATTGCACCCGATTGTTTAACCTCACCGGATGAATTGGTAATGCTGTATAAATACAACGGATCGGTAGGTTTTACATTAAAAGCCGCTGTAAACGCGCCCGTGTGCATGCAATCAGAATTAGTTATAGTGGTATAATAAATAGCCGGGGCATAACTTCCGTTGGTAACTGAGTAATTACCCGAAATAGTGCACCCGGTAGCGTTACTTGCAATAAAGGTATAATCGCCGGCAACTACATTGGTAAGGTCCTTGGTGTTTGAAATTACCTTTCCCTTGCTGTCCGTCCATTGGTATTGGGTAGCGTTGGTGGCCACTATACCCGTTATGCTGCCATTGGGCTGGTTGCAGCCCGGCGGGGTTATAACTATGTTGCTGGTATCAATAAGCAGCGGGTTTTTTACATCAATATAATAGGGTTTTGTGGCGGCAAGGCATTTGCTGCTGTCTTTTAATTCAAGCTGATAATAACCTGCGGGAACATTAATCAAATCGCGGGTTGTGCCCACCACTACATGGGAAAAATTATACCAGGTAAACTTTAGCGTGCCGGTGCCTGTTCCGGTTATCCCGGTTATAGAACCATCGCTACCGTTACAAGTGCTGGGAGTGGTCAATACGTTGCTGTCATCAATTGTGGGGCAGGCAGCAGTCGCTGTTTCAATGGCGGCAGGATGAACTTTTTTTTTCTCTTTATGGCCAAAACTCAGGGCCAATCCGCCAATCAATACCAACCCCAACCCAATAAATAATCTATACCTGGCCTTCATAAGCGACAATAAAAATAAGGAAAAAAATTGACGGGATGTTTTCTGTTGTCAGTGTATCATTGTAAATTATTGTATAACAATAAGTTAACTTTACCTTATAATGGTCAAACTGCCCGTTACCCCACCCCGGCAATCGGGTTTTTTGGTATCAATAATGTAATAGTAAACACCTGTGGGCAGGTCGGCACCATTATAACGCCCGTCAAAAGGTTTGCTGTAGTTTATGGAATGATAAACCAACTGCCCGTACCTGTTAAAAACGGATACTTCTGTACCCGGGTAATTTTCAAGGCCGGTAACCGCCCAGTAATCATTGATGCCGTCATTATTGGGGGTGAAGGCATTGGGTACACTCACGCCGGGGTCCACCACTGTCACAGTTACTTTTGCCAAAGGGCTTAGGCAGATGCCTTTTTTACTGGCTATATAAAAAATGGTGGTATTGGCCGCTTTACGGGAAAAATAGCCGGCTATACTGGTATCAATTAAAGTTTTTGTAGAATCGTAGAGCCGATAATGGGCATCAGGGTCTTTGTTTAAAACATCAAGCCCTACTGTACCCGGCAAACATATTTTAATATCGTTAACAATAGGTTTTGAGGCTGATGAGATACTGTCGGGGATAAAAAAACTTACGGTATTGCTCTTGCACAAATCATCGTTAACAACATAAAGATGATAGTTACCTGACGGCATGCCTGAAAGTGATAATTGCGTCCCTACGCGTTTGCCGTAATCGTCTGTCCAGAAATAACCAACACGGGGGTCCGCACCGGGCCCTTTTAACTTTTTCACGGTAGGGCCGGGTGCCCCCACAAGCTGCACACCAACAATAGTGCCTAAGTCTTGCCCGCAAACATCAGATTTAATTACAACTTTGCTGGTATCAAGGGTGAAAGCTGTCGCTGTTATAGTAATAGTAAGCAGGTTAATTGTACAGTTTTGCGGCCCGGTGGTAACCAATTTAAAAGTACCGGGCGGAAGGGTTGGTAAGCCCACTTTCGCGGTATCGGCAGGACTATAGACTATAACACCTGTTCCTTCTACGGCACCACCCGAATCATAAATCACATAATTATATAAAGGATCGGTAGGTTTTAAATTGAAAGCTACCGTAAAAGAGCCCGTATTGAAACAAGCGGAACTAACAGTGTTAACATAATAAATAGCCGGCGCAAAGCCGCCGTTGGTAATAGTATAATTATTAGAAGCCGTACAACCAGTGGCGTTACTTATAGTAAAGGTATAATCGCCGGCAACTACATTGGTAAGGTCCTTAGTGTTTGAAATTACCTTTCCCTTGCTGTCCGTCCATTGGTATTGGGTAGCGTTGGTGGCCACTATACCCGTTATGCTGCCATTGGGCTGGTTGCAGCCCGGCGGGGTTATAACTATGTT
>CAISKH010000593.1 GCA_903885865.1 uncultured Mucilaginibacter sp. | reverse complement strand
TTCTCGAACCGCAGGTATATGAATGGCGCTGCTACCAATCCTGATTTTCATGTGCTGGCACATGGCGCCGCTCAGGTTAAAGCTGCTTTGGATGCTACCATCGCCTTAGGTGGCGAAAACTACGTGTTCTGGGGTGGCCGCGAAGGTTATATGACCTTGCTGAATACTGATATGAAGCGTGAGCAGGAGCATTTCGCAAAATTCTTACATGCTGCTAAGGATTATGCCCGCAAAAATGGTTTCAAAGGTACTTTCTTTATTGAGCCTAAACCATGCGAGCCAACTAAGCACCAGTATGATTATGACGCAGCTACCGTGTATGGCTTCCTGCAGAAATATGACTTGCTGAATGATTTTAAACTGAACATTGAAGTTAACCATGCTACGCTAGCCGGCCATACTTTCCAGCACGAATTACAGGTTGCAGCTGATACGGGCTTGTTAGGCTCGATTGATGCTAACCGGGGTGATGTGCAAAACGGCTGGGATACTGACCAGTTCCCGAACGATATTAATGAAATTACCGAAGCGATGCTGATCATTTTAGAAGCCGGCGGCTTTAAGGGTGGGGGTATTAATTTCGACGCTAAAATACGACGTAACTCAACTGATCCTGCCGATTTGTTCTATGCGCACGTAGGCGGAATGGATATTTTTGCAAGGGCCCTGATAACCGCTGATAATATTCTTAAAAAATCAGATTACAAAAAACTACGTACTGATAGGTATGCCTCATTTGACGGTGGCAAAGGCAAAGCTTTTGAAGAAGGAAAACTATCATTAGAAGATCTGAGGGCTTACGCTGTTGAGAATGGCGAACCAAAAGTTATAAGCGGAAAACAGGAGTATATAGAAAATTTAATAAACCGCTATATATAGTTTGATAAACCGTGATATAAAGTTTATAATTGCTGAACCAATTATAAACTTTATATCATTATGAATAAGCTGACCAACGGCGACTACGTAGTATTTTTAATATACTTTTTTATAGTCGCTATCTATGGAATTTGGGTATACAGGCGCAAGCACAATGCTGATGCTACCTCTAAAGATTATTTCTTAGCCGCAGGTTCCCTTACCTGGTGGGCCATCGGTGCATCATTAATAGCTTCAAACATCTCGGCCGAACAATTTATAGGCATGAGCGGTTCAGGCTTTAAAATGGGCCTGGCGATTGCGACTTACGAATGGATGGCAGCCGCCACTTTGCTCATTGTAGGCATATTTTTCATCCCTGTATATTTAAAGAACAAAATATTTACCATGCCGCAGTTCCTTAACCAGCGGTATAATGGTACGGTAGCCATGATAATGGCGGTATTCTGGCTGTTATTGTATGTGGTGGTAAACCTTACATCCATTCTATTCCTGGGCGCTTTGGCGGTTAGCAGTATATCGGGCGTTGATTTTAATGTTTGTATATGGGGCATGGCATTATTTGCTGTAATCATCACCATTGGGGGGATGAAGGTTATAGGTTATACCGATGTAATACAGGTTTTCTTTTTAATATTAGGCGGTTTGGTAACCACCTATATCGCGATTAACCTGGTATCGGCACATTATGGCCAAACAGGCATTTTAAACGGCCTCAAGATCATGAAAGACCAGGCCGGCGACCATTTCCACATGATATTTAAAAAAGACAATCCCAATTATATCGACCTGCCCGGCCTTACCGTATTAATAGGCGGTATGTGGATCACCAATCTTAACTATTGGGGCTGTAACCAGTATATTACGCAAAGGGCATTGGGCGCTAACCTTAAAACGGCACGCGCGGGTATACTGTTCGCTTCCTTTTTAAAACTGTTGATGCCGGTTATTGTAGTGCTGCCGGGTATAGCCGCTTTCATTTTATACAAACAGGATGTATTCGGGTTCCATGAAAAAATGATGATTGGCGGCGAGGTAAACCCCGACAGGTCGTACCCTATTTTGCTTAACTTGCTGCCTTCGGGACTAAAGGGCCTGGCATTCGCAGCGCTTACTGCCGCTGTGGTTGCTTCACTGGCCGGGAAGGCCAATAGCATAGCCACGATATTTACGCTGGATATTTATAAAAAATTTAAACCTGATACTTCCGATCATAAGATGGTTATTGTGGGTAAGGTTACGGTGTGTATAGCTATGTTATTGGGTATTGTCCTTTGTACGCATTTAGGCATCGATAAAAAAGGCGGTTTCCAGTACATCCAGGAGTACACCGGCTTTGTCTCGCCGGGTATATTTGCCATGTTCATCCTTGGCTTTTTCTGGAAAAAGACCACCTCGAACGCGGCGTTGTTTGCAACCATCGGCGGGTTTATCCTATCCGTAGGTTTTAAAGTGATGCCGATGTATATCGATCTTAAATCCCTGGCGCCTTACGGGTTTTCTGTAAACAACGGCGGCGTGTATGAAATGCCTTTCCTTGACCGCATGGGTTTTGTGTTTCTTATTTGCGTGGCAGGCATGTATATCATTTCGATGATAGAAAATGCGAGCGGCAAAAAAGTTCACGGCTTAGAGGTTGATGCCAGCATGTTTAAAACATCGAGAGGATTTGCAATAGGGGCTGTTATTGTTTGCGGTATATTGACGGCTATTTATTCTATTTTTTGGTAGGTTAAAACGCATATCATGAAAAATATATTCAACTTTTTAAAAGCGGTTTTATTTGTTTTTCTCTTTGCTATAATTTCTGTTGTTGCAAACGCGCAAAAAAAATATCCACAAATTCAACAGGTCAGCCTGCGCGCCCCAGCCGATATAAAGATCGATGGTAATGCAAAAGAATGGCATAATACCTTCCAGGCATGGACAAAGGTTGATAAGATGTTTTACACCATATCTAATGACGACAATAATATTTATTTAATCGTAGGTACCGAAGGCCCCAATGCGCTTGGCAAAATAATGTTCGGAGGTATAACTTTCACTATTAGCCATTTGATAGACAAAAAGAAAAGAGAAAATGACGCAGGCAATATATCCGTCACTTTCCCGGTAACCAACATAGCAAAAGGGGAAGTTTTGGTAAACGGTGATTATAAGTATTTTGGAAACCTGATGAATGACACCATAAAAAATAAAAAAGAAATAGATTCTTTATACTTTACAATGAATAAACAGGCTACCGAAGCATTTAAATTAATAAAGGTTAAAGGTATAAAAGAGATAGACGATACGCTCATTTCTATTTATAATACAACAGGCATACACGCGATGGCGGCATTTGACAGGCGTATACACTATACTTATGAATTGGCCATACCGCTAAAGTATTTTGGCATTTCTGTAAACGATGGGATCAAATTCAGTTATAATATTAAATTGAACGGCCCAACACAGACCGTTGCTTATACTAACCCAAATGCTCGCGGGCTCCCTAATATGGATGTTGTTGGGCCACCTGACAATTTTCAGCATATTGATCCAAGAATGTATTTTCAGAATTATCCCTCCGATTTTTGGGCCGAATATACTTTAGCGAAGAAATAGTAGGTTCTATCGAAACCTAAAAAGAAAATCAAATTATCCCCTATCACAAAAATCATGTTTATTTGTATCGGATAAACTATAGTTTTACACCAAAATAAACTACGTATGTCATTTCGAACGATAGAGAGAAATCTTATGCGCCCTGCATAATGTACAAGATTTCTCTCTATCGTTCGAAATGACATTCATAAATAATTTATAATGATCAGTAATTTAGAACAAACCTTCCGCTGGTACGGCCCTAACGACGCGGTTACACTGAAGGCCATCAGTCAAACCGGCGCCACTGGAATTGTTAATGCTCTGCATCATATCCCATCGGGTGAAGTATGGAGTTTGGAGGAAATAAAAAAACGTAAGGATATTATTGAAGCTGCCGGGTTCAAGTGGTCGGTTGTGGAAAGTGTTAATGTTCCCGATAGCATCAAAATAGCCGGCCCTGACCGTGAACGGCATATTAAGAATTATATTGAAACCTTAAAAAATCTATCTGCTGCGGGCATAAAAATAGTATGCTATAATTTTATGCCGGTTTTAGATTGGACACGAAGTGATATTGATTATCACTTGCCAAACGGCGCATCGGCCCTGCGTTTTCATGCGCCGGCCTGGTGGGCCTTTGATCTTTATATCCTGGAGCGCCCTGGAGCATTTAACGATTTTACTCCCGCACAGCAGGAATCAGCCAAAAAATATTTAGACAGCTTAAGTAAGCAAGAAATAACCCGGCTAACCAACAACATGATGGCCGGCCTTCCTGGCACAAAAGATGTAATGACTATTGCGCAATTTAAAGGATTTTTAAGCAAATATGATGGCGTAGATGCCAAAACGCTGAAGGCAAACATGGCTTACTTTCTGCAAGCCATTATTCCGGATGCGGAGAAATTGGGTATAAAAATGTGCGTTCACCCTGACGATCCACCGTTCCCGATATTTGGGTTGCCAAGAATTGTATCCACCGAAAAAGATTTGAATGACGTAGTGAACGCAATCCCGTCAACCAGTAACGGGTTGACCTTCTGCACCGGCTCGCTCGGCGCAAGGGGCGATAGCGACCTGCCGGGGATAGTGGAAAGGTTGGGCCAGCATTTTCATTTCCTGCACCTGCGTAACGTTAAACGCGAACCTGATGGCAGCTTTTATGAAGATAATCATTTAGAAGGCAGTACCGATATGTATGCGGTGATGAAGAATATTGTATTGGAGCAGCAGAAAAGGCAGGATGCCGGAAGAACGGATATAGCCATACCCATGCGCCCCGACCACGGCCATAAACTGCTTGACGACTTTAACTATAATACCTTCCCGGGTTATTCGGTTATTGGCCGGCTAAAGGGCTTGGCTGAATTACGGGGCTTGGAAATGGGTGTTAAAAGAAGTTTGGGCCTGTAACGGCAATTTTTTTTAAAAGAAGCCGGCACTTTTGTGCTAACCCAATATTTTGTTAAAATATTGATAATCAATTAGTTGATTTTTAATATTTGAAAATATGTTAAGTTATGTTAACCCTTACAATGAAGATATTTTCTACCTGTCTGCTGTTATGCATTTCCCTTTCAGCTTTCTCTGCCGATTATAATATCCTTTCCTACGGCGCAAAGGCCGATGGCAAAACTTTAAATACCAAAGCCATACAAGCGGCTATAGATCAATGCAGCGAACAACATGGCGGGCGGGTTATTGTTCCTGCCGGGGCTTTTATGTCGGGCACCATAGTTCTTAAAAATGGGGTAACGTTATTTCTTATGGAACGCGCTGAAATAAAAGGAAGCCCCGACAGCAAGGATTATCCCGATCAAACCACCCCCGATGGTAAAAAAGTGGCATGGGCGCTTATTATCGCGCTCAATGTAAACCATATTTCAATTGCCGGTAACGGAACCATTAACGGCAATGGCGCCGCAGCCGCGTTTCAGTTAGGTGACGATACCGCTCCCGGTTATAAAGGCGTGCGCCCCAATATTATTACTATGGTAAACTGTGCTGACATAGAAATATTGGATGTGCATTTACTGAACTCGCCGCATTGGATGGAAACCTATGTGCGCTGCGAAAACCTGCACCTTAAAGGCGTCCAGGTTTATAACCATGCCAATTTAAATAACGATGGCATTGATATCGATAGTAAAAATGTGCTGGTAGAAGATTGCACGATTGATTCGGACGATGACGGCATCTGCTTAAAAAGCGACGACAGCAAAAGTCCCTGCGAGAATGTTACCATACGCAACTGCACGGTAGCTTCCAACTGCAATGCCATAAAGTTTGGCACCGGGTCGCGCGGCGGGTTCAGGAACATCAATATCAGCAATATAACTATCCACAAAGCATCGCAGGACCTGTTCCGCCACTGGCAAAGCCATATCAAATTTATTGAACAGCCCGTAACCGTATTGGCGGGCATAGCCATTGAAAATGTCGACGGCGGCTTTAGCGATAACATTACCATAAACAATATTTATATGGATGATGTACAAACACCCTTATTTATAAAATTCGGTAACAGGGGTTCGCTAAAATATAAAGGTGGGGTGC
Source organism: uncultured Mucilaginibacter sp. (assembly GCA_903885865.1). Classification (GTDB taxonomy): domain Bacteria; phylum Bacteroidota; class Bacteroidia; order Sphingobacteriales; family Sphingobacteriaceae; genus Mucilaginibacter. The sequence goes on along the minus strand of CAISKH010000593.1, from coordinate 10,796 downwards.
CTTATGTGCCCGGACATTTACGAAATATCACCATCAGTAATATTACTGCTATGAGCCATAGCAAGATCACCTCTAGCATAACCGGCTTCCCGGGTTACGATGTGGAGAATGTGCAGTTGAGCAATATCAGCATAAGCACTATGGGCAACGCTAATGCTGATGAGGCCGATACCCGGCTCCCCGAAAACGAAACCCTTTACCCCGAAAACCGCATGTTTGGCGCGGTATTGCCCGCCAGCGGATTGTACATAAGGCATGTAAAGGGCATATCCTTGCAAAACATTACCCTGCAAACCCGTAATTTCGATGCAAGGCCGCACATTATTATGGATGATGTAAGCGATGCGCAAATATCACGATTATCTACCGAACAGACCGAGATCACTAATGCGACTGTAAAATTGGTAAATTGTGAAAATGTGACCTGGTTAAATCCAAAAGTTACTATCGCTCCCTTTCCTGTTTTAACTGTTGAGGGGGAAAGGACAAAAGCCATCAACATTACAGGTCTGGATGGCGCTAAAGACAAGATAAAAACGTTAGCTACTGTACCAAAAGGTGTTGTAACGGTTAATTGACATAACTGCCTGCTAACATTCTTCTGTCTCTGTTGTTAAATCAATATCGAGCAACCGGGAAACAAAAAAATACGTAATCTAATAAACATTATATGCCTTTTATAGCCGCCGCCTCTACCATCGACCTCCCGTATAAGGCAGATCAGCAAGACGTAAAACAGCAGGCCCGCGAACTGTTTTCAGCCAGTTTCCCGCAAACAGAAAGACTCATCTTCGCTTTTGACAATACGGAGATCATTACCCGTAATTTTTGTAAACCGCTTTCCTGGTATACCGGCTCAAGTACTTTTGAGGAACGCAATAACGCATACATAGAAAATGCGCTTACCTATTCTGTACAGGCCATTGAGGATTGTATAATTAAAGCCGGTATAAAAAAAGAGGCTATTACCGATATTTTGTTTGTATCAACAACCGGCCTGGCTACACCAAGCGTAGATGCTTTGATCATTAATAAAATGCGGCTCGATCCGCATATTAACCGTATTCCTATCTGGGGGCTGGGTTGCGGCGGGGGAGTATCAGGTATGGCTAAAGCAAATATGGCGGCAAAAGCAAACCCTGATGCTATTGTATTATTGGTAGCAGTTGAACTATGCTCACTAACCCTGATAAAAAGCGATTTTAGCAAGAGTAATTTTATTGGTTCGAGTTTGTTTTCCGACGGGATAGCTGCCTGCATTATCAAAGGCGATAACCATGCACATGAAAAACAGCAGGTTACCTATGTGGCGTCAAGCAGTAAATTGTATTATGATTCGCTGGATGTTATGGGCTGGGAGTTCCAGGATACCGGGTTTAAGGTATTATTCTCGAAAGATATCCCGATGTTCATTCATGAACACGTAAAAGAAGATATAACCGAATTTTTAACCAAACAAAATCTGCAGTTAAGCGATATAAAAAATTTCATTTTTCATCCGGGCGGTAAAAAGGTATTGGATGCATACACGGATGCCCTGGCAGTTGAGGGCGATTTTTTGAATAAAACAAGGTTGGTGATGAATAACTACGGCAATATGTCGAGCGCTACGGTTTTATATGTTTTAGAAAAATTTATGCGCGAAGGTTTTGAGGATGGCTATGGTTTAATGATGGCTATGGGCCCGGGGTTTTCGAGCGAAATGGTATTATTGAAGCTAAACAAAAACTAAGGAATGTATTTTATAGTATTTATTTCCGTTATCATCCTGCAGCGCCTTTCTGAATTATACATTGCCCGCCGCAATGAAAAATGGCTGGTGCAAAATGGAGCCATCCAATACGGTCAAAGCCACTATCCTTTTATGGTGGCCATGCACACACTATTCATTATTGCATTAATTACCGAATATAACTTAAGGGGTGGCACACCAATCAATTTTGGCTTTTTGATCGCTTTCCTGCTCGTATTAGCTTTTAAGTTTTGGGCGCTGTCTTCATTAGGCAAATACTGGAACACAAAAATTTACCGCATACCCGCCGTGTACCCTATAAAAAAGGGGCCCTATAAAATATTTAAGCACCCCAATTATATGGAGGTGGTATGCGAGATCGCGCTTATACCCCTGGTATTTCATTTGTATTATACCGCCATACTGTTCACCTTGCTCAATGCCATTATGCTAACCGTTAGGATAAGCGTAGAAAATAAAGTTTGGGACGATGAAATAAACGGTTCAAAACAAAATATTTAACTTGCTAAAAATTTACTATGGAATTTGGCCGGGTAACTTCACCAGAATTAGCAGCGATAGATTTTACGCTTCCACCTGATCCTGAACTGACCGTAACTACGCTTAAAGCGGCAAAAAACGATCAACCTTTACAAGTGCATGTAGGCTGCGCCAAATGGGGCCGCAAAGAATGGTTGGGCAAAATATATCCGCCCAAAGCAAAGGATGCCAATTTTTTAGACGAATACGTAAAGCATTTCGACTGCATAGAACTGAACGCCACCTTTTATAATGTTTACCCCGCTGCAACAATAACCAAATGGAAAGATAAAGCGGTTACAAATCCCGGTTTTAAATTTTGCCCTAAGTTTTCGCAGAGCATAAGCCATATCCGCCGCCTAAAAAACGCGGAAGAAATTACGACCGCTTTTTATGAGGGCATTGTAGCCTTCGGCGATAATCTGGGCCCCTTGTTTTTACAGTTGAGCGATAACTTTACGCCAAAAAGCCTCCCCGAACTAAAAGCGTACCTGGAACAGTTGCCAAAGGATATACCAGTTTTTGTGGAGTTAAGGCATAAAGAATGGTTCGCCAATGATGAGGTGCGGCAAAATGTATTTAGCCTGTTTCACGAGCTAAACATCGGCGCCGTAATTACCGACGCATCCGGCAGGCGCGATTGTGTGCACATGAATTTATCAACGCCTCACGCGTTTATACGCTTTGTGGGCAACAGCCTTGACCCTACCGATTATAGGCGTGTTGACGAATGGGTTAGCCGTATTAAACAATGGCGCAATATGGGCCTGCAAACCGTTTGGTTCTTTATGCACCAGCATGATGAGCGTTACTCGCCCGAGTTAGCCGATTATGTAAGCGAACAACTCAACAAAAAACTGGGCCTAAAACTGCACCGCCCTCAATTTATTGATAGGGATAAAGGTTTATTTGCTTAAACTCGTTCCCTGTATTGTTAACATATACTTAATCTAAAAACATTATTTTTGTCTACCCATGACTAATAGTAACACATTATATCCGCAGGCAGTTAAACTGTTGCAGCAGTTAATAGCCATACCATCCTTTAGTAAAGAGGAAACCCTTACCGCGGACCTTATTGAAAGTTTTTTCAAAGAACACGGCATCACCCTTAATCGTAAAATGAATAACCTTTGGGTATGGAACAAACATTTCGATGCCGGTAAACCTACAATACTGCTTAACTCGCACCACGATACAGTAAAACCAAACTCCGGCTATACGCGCGATCCGTATGATGCAAAAATTGAAGACGGCAAACTATTCGGCCTGGGCAGCAATGACGCGGGCGGGTGTTTGGTATCGCTTATAGCGGTGTTCCTGTATTTTTATGATAAACCCGGCCTTAAATATAATTTCTGCTTAGCCACCACTGCCGAAGAAGAAATATCAGGTGCTAACGGCCTTGAACTGATCATACCCGAATTAGGCAAATTGGATTTCGGCATCGTAGGCGAACCCACCCAAATGCAATTGGCGGTTGCCGAGCGCGGCTTAATGGTGCTGGATTGCGTAACGCACGGCATAGCCGGCCATGCCGCCCGCGAGGAAGGCGAAAACGCCATTTACAAGGCCATGAAAGATATTGAATGGTTCCGCACCTTTCGTTTCCCTAAGGAGAGCGATGTTTTCGGGCCGGTAAAAATGTCAGTTACAGTTATTAGCGCAGGTTCACAACATAATGTAGTACCTGCAAGCTGCAACTTTACGGTTGATGTAAGGGTAACCGATGCTTACCGCAACGAAGAAGTATTAGAGATCATCCGCCAGAACGTGCAATGCGAGGTTACGCCGCGCTCCATCCGTTTAAAACCATCGTCGATAGACAGGAAGCACCCTATTGTGCAGGCAGGTATCAATTTGGGCCGCACAACCTATGGTTCCCCTACCACCTCCGATCAATCGCTGCTGGATATACAATCAGTTAAGATCGGCCCTGGCGATTCCGCACGCTCACATACCGCTGATGAGTTTGTGTATGTGGATGAGATAAGGGAGGGGATCGAGTTGTATATTAGTATGTTGGAGAAGATTGTTTGATTTGCCGTTAAATCATATTTTTACTAAAAATCGTCAACGAAACTTATCATGAAAAAAAATTTCCTCTTTATTGTTATTGTTTTAATTATTTTTTGTTCCAAAACCTATGGCCAAAGTATTAATATTAAAACCAAAGATGTTTCTCATAAAGATTATTATACTGGCATAACTTATCTAAATGAAGGGGATACCAATGATAATGGTAAAGCATATAGAATTTTAATATGCACCTCTGAGATTTATGATGACTTAATAATTGAGACGGTAACTATAGGTGAAGAAGGTGGAAATGTAAAAATAATTAGTCGAAGACAGATTGATATAGACAGCTTTTGGAATGCATTTCATTTGAAGGGTGAAATTTCGGGATTAAAATTTGTTAAATGGTTAAATGCCAATTCTTTTATTTTAGAAGCTCAAGACAGAAAATTTGTATTTAAAAATATTGGCTCGGTTACTCCAAGAGTAAGCGTGGCCCCGCGTTAGGGATTGCAGCGGATACCGGCCCGTGGCTAATGCCTGTGCAGTATGAGCGGAAAGCCCGACCCGCCTAAAGGCGGGAAACGCCCTAATGAATTGTATTCTTTTAGCAATCTTAAAATAATTCATTACCATTCAACCCTATAACTAACTAAAATCATTATTATACAATCTATAACTAACTAAAATCATTACTACACATCTGTAACTAACCAATATCCCAAACCATCCCCATCAATAAAATATTTCCCATATTTGCATTATGAGCAAGCTTTGGCAAAAAACCGCGAACGTTAATGAACTGGTAGAAAACTTTACCATTGGCCGCGACGCGGAGTTTGATGCCCAAATGGCCGCATTTGATGTGCTGGGCTCGCTGGCGCATACCCAAATGCTGCAAAGTATTGGCCTGATGAGCGTTGAGGATCTGTACCTGGTACAACAAGAATTAAAAAACATTTATGCCGATATAGAAAAAGGCAACTTTACCATTGAAAAGGGCGTTGAAGATGTGCATTCGCAGGTAGAGATGCTGCTCACCAAACGCATAGGCGATGCCGGTAAAAAAATTCATAGCGGCCGCTCGCGTAACGACCAGGTGCTGGTTGACCTGAAATTGTTTTTCAGGCATGAACTGCAGCAAGTGGTTGAAGAAACCGAAACGTTGTTTAAGCAATTAGTAACATTAAGCGAAAAACATAAAAACACCTTGCTGCCCGGCTATACCCATTTACAGGTAGCCATGCCGTCATCGTTTGGGCTATGGTTCGGCGCGTATGCCGAAAGTTTGGCCGATGACCTGGAAATGGTTTTAGCGGCTTATAAGATCACCAATAAAAACCCGCTGGGTTCGGCAGCGGGCTATGGTTCGTCGTTCCCGTTAAACCGCACCATGACTACCGGGTTATTAGGTTTTGATAGCCTGAATTATAACGTAGTTTACGCTCAAATGGGCCGGGGTAAAACGGAGCGGGTTATAGCGCAAGCCTTAGCAGGTATAGCGGCAACACTGGCTAAAATGGCGATGGACCAGGCGCTGTATTTAAGTCAGAATTTTGCTTTTATAAGTTACCCCGATACGCTAACCACCGGCAGCAGTATTATGCCGCATAAAAAGAACCCCGACGTTTGGGAAATTATGCGCGGCAAATGCAACCGCATACAGGCGCTGCCCAATGATGTGGCTATGATGACCACTAACCTGCCGTCAGGCTATCACCGTGAGCTGCAATTGCTGAAAGAATTGTTGTTCCCGGCGTTTACTGATTTGAAGAATTGCCTGTACATGGCCACTTTCATGCTGCAAAACATTAGCGTAAATACCGAAATACTGAACGACCCGAAATACACTTACCTTTTCAGCGTTGAAGAAGTTAACCGTTTGGTTTTAGGCGGAACACCTTTCCGCGATGCTTACAAACAAGTGGGCTTGGCGATTGAAAAGGGGGATTTTAACCCCGCCAAAACCGTTAACCATACCCACGAGGGCAGCATTGGTAATTTAGGTAATGAACACATTACCGCTACTATGAATAAACTGCTGGTTAGCTTTAATTTTGATAAAGTGGGCCGGGCCATAGCCGAACTGGTGAAATGAACGGACAAAACCGAAGCGATATATATCCCGGCCTGGAAGTTGACATGATCCTTAAAAAAGATCAGCGCTCAGGCAAAAAAACACGTGGAATTGTAAAGGACCTGTTAACCGGTTCATCGTTCCATTCGCGCGGGATAAAAGTGAGGTTAGAGGATGGACAGATAGGCCGTGTAGCGGATATAGTAGATTAGTTCATGGTTCATAGATCATAGCTAATAAATAACACAAAGACTATTAACCATCAACTATTAACCAATAAAATAAATGGCTAAAAAATTAAAACTGCCCGACCACGCATTTTTCAGGCTGGATGCAAATTACAGGGTTTATTTCTCGTTTGCTGTCGCGATAATCACTTTCTTTTTTACCCGCAACCAGTTTAGTGCGCCTGTGGTTGCTTTAGTAAGTTGGATAGCATTTGCTTTAGCGGTAATTGCGATGGATTGGGTAATCATACTAAGCGCTCATCCCCGCGAAATAAGAAAAATTGCCAAACTTCAGGATTCGAGCCGTACGATGATATTTTTGTTTGTTATAGCAGCTTCAATCATTGCCCTTGGGGCCATATTGTGGTTACTCAAATCGTCAAAGGCGCAGGGCCATGGCGATATTACCGGGTATATTTTCCTCGCAATGGCATCGGTAATCGCATCGTGGTGGCTGGTGCATACTATATTCACGATGCGCTACGCGCACATGTATTATGACACCGATACCGATGATGGCAAACCAAGACCTTACGGTGGCCTGCAGTTCCCTGACGAAAAAGAGCCTGATTATTTAGACTTTGTATATTTTTCGTTTGTTATCGGCATGACGTTCCAGGTATCAGACGTGGAAATAGCCGATCGTGATATGCGCCGATTAGCCTGGATACACGGTTTGATATCATTCGCTTTTAATACGGCTATTGTGGCTTTGAGTATTAATATTATCTCGAGTATGATATAAAGCCCCCTCTAAATCTCCCCCGGTAGGGGAGACTTTGGATGCATTCATAAAACATACTTTATTTTCAAAGAAATATTTAAAGTCCTCCCTACCGGGGAGGATTTAGGAGGGGCTTATCTTCGAATACTTCTTCGTATCCCTCATCACAACATATACAATTAACGATACCAGGATACAACCCGTAACATACCAGTAAAACCATTCCTGGTGGCCGCTGCTTTTAAATGATAGCGCCAGGGGTTCGGCAGTGCCGCCGAATATAGATACGGCTACACCATACGGGAACCCCACTCCCAGCGCCCGGATATTAGCCGGGAAAAGCTCGGCATTTACCACCGCGTTAATGGAGGTATAACCGCTTACAATAATGAGCGCTATCATAATTAAGGTAAAGGCCGTCCAAACATCTTTAGTATGGCCCAATGCCATTAATATGGGTACAGTAGCTAATGACCCTAAGATGCCGAAAGCGATCAACAACGGCTTGCGGCCAATCTTGTCACTCAGTAAACCAAACAGTGGCTGAAGCAGCATAAAAACAACCAGTGTAAGGGCAGATATGAGCGTAGCTGCGCTTTTGCTGAAGCCCGAGGTGATCACCAAAAACTTTTGCATATAGGTAGTGAAGGTGTAAAAGGCTACGGTTCCGCCTAAAGTGAGGCCAAATACGGTGAGTACCGCTTTGGGATGTGCCATAAGGGCTTTTATAGTGCCCCGGGATGAGCGGGCCTTTTCATCTTTCTCCAGCGTTACCGATTCCTGCAAACTGCGCCGCAGGTACATTACGGTTATGGCCAGTACCGCCCCGATACCAAACGGGATGCGCCAGCCCCAGGTATGTAACTGCTGTTCGGTTAAAAACACCCGTTGTAGCAATACCAGTACTGCTAAAGCGATCAACTGCCCCATAATGAGCGTTACATATTGAAAACTCGAATAAAATCCCCTGTGCTTTTTGGTGGCCATTTCGCTTAAATAGGTGGCGCTGGTGCCGTATTCGCCGCCAACGCTTAATCCTTGTATCATTCTTGCCAGTAACAATATAACCGGCGCGGCAATGCCGATTTGCTTATAACCGGGTATTACCGCGATGAGCAGCGACCCAACGCTCATTAACATAACCGATAAAGTAAGCGCCTTTTTGCGTCCGCTCCTATCGGCGTAAGTACCCATTACCCACCCACCGATGGGCCGCATTAAAAAGCCTACCGCGAATATCCCCGACGTATTTAATAATTGCACCACCTGGTTGGATGAAGGAAAAAACGCCGCCGAAAAATACAGTGAGAATGCCGAGTATACATACCAATCGTACCACTCCACCAAATTACCCAATGAGCCACCGATGATAGATTTTACGCGACGGGCGGTGGTTGGGGTGACTATTGTTTCGTTTGGCATGGAAGATTTAAGGAAGTGAATTTAAGAAATAATTAATAAATCTCCCTATATTAGGTAATGCTTTTCCCAGAAGATTTTTTGCATTATATATGGAAATTCCGCCTGTTCGACCGCTCGGACCTGCAAACTACCAACGGCGATATAGTAGAAGTTTTTTCGGCAGGTATGCATAACACCGATTCGGGGCCTGATTTTGGTAATGCCCGTATAAAAATAGGCGATACCATCTGGGCCGGGAACGTAGAATTGCACCTCTCCTCTTCCGACTGGAAAAAACATAAACACAGTACTGATACAGCTTATGATAATGTGATATTGCACGTAGTTTACCGCGATGATGAACCGGTAACAGCTAACGGTCGGCAAATACCAACACTTGAGCTAAAAGACCGCATACCCGCCGAATTGTATAACCGTTACCATAACCTGGTATTTGGTAACCAAACTATTATTCCCTGCGAGGCGAGTATTGGCAAACTGGATGATTTTACCTTAAAAACATGGTTCGCGCGGGTATTGATAGAACGGCTGGAAAAGAGATCGGCAGCGGTAACTGCGGCCCTCGCCCTGAACCGCGGTGACTGGGAAGAAACTTTTTACCAGTTTTTAGCCACTAACTTCGGGTTTAAAACAAACGCGGTACCGTTTGAGCTGCTGGCTAAATCGCTGCCACAAAATATACTGGCCAAACATAAAAACAACCCTATGCAGATTGAGGCGCTGGTATTTGGCCAGGCGGGTTTTTTAACTGATGATCTCACAGACGAGTATCCGCAGAAATTAAAAAAGGAATATGATTTCCTGCGCAAAAAATACGGCCTCACACCTCTTGAAAATCACCTATGGAAATTTATGCGGCTGCGGCCTCAAAATTTCCCTACCATCAGGCTGGCGCAGTTCGCGGCGCTGATAGTTAATTCAAATCACCTGTTTTCGAAAATTTTGGATATAAAAGATATAAAGAGCCTGCAAAACTTATTTACCGAAATAAAGGTTAACCCTTACTGGGGCGACCATTTTCGTTTTGATAAGCCATCCAAACCATCACCCAAAACAATGGGGCAGGCATCAGTCGATGTTTTGTTATTAAATACTTTGGCGTTATTTTTGTTTAGTTATGGCAAGCATCACCAGCAGCAATATTATATCGACCGCAGCCTGAAACTATTAGAAAACCTGCCGCGCGAGCAAAATAATATCATTGCTGATTTTGAAAGCCTGGGTGTAAAAGCAAATTCAGCATTCGAATCGCAGGCATTATTGGAATTAAAGAACTATTATTGTAATTATAAGAAATGCCTGCAATGCAGCATTGGAAATAAAATACTAAAGTTAGCCTGATATGTTACAGCGATTGATCACATTTTTTGAACGGTACTCTTTCGGGGTTTGCACTTACCTGGGCGAGCGTTTTAATATCTCTATTTCGAAAATAAGGTTGTTTTTTATCTATTCTTCCTTCCTGGCGGTGGGTTTCCCGCTTATTGTTTACTTTTTCGCGGGTATTGTGCTGGATATACGCAACTACATTAAACTCGGCCGGACAAGGATATCGGATTATTAGTTTGCCAGTTTAGCACTCCCGATTTTTTAAGTAAATGACGTAGGTCATTTGTTAATCAAAACCAATACACTATTTTTAGGTTAATAAAACTAAAAACAAAAAGTCTCCCCTGCCGGGGGAGATTTAGAGGGGGCTTATGGCATTTATTGACTATTACCAGGTATTAGGTATCACTAAAACAGCATCGGACAAAGATATAAAAAGCGCTTACCGTAAGCTGGCCCGAAAATATCATCCCGACCTGAATCCTAACGACGCGGAGGCCCACAAAAAGTTTCAGCAGCTTAATGAAGCTAACGAGGTTTTGAGCGACCCGGAAAAGCGTAAAAAGTACGACCAATATGGCGAGAACTGGCAGCATGGCGAAGCCTATGAACAGGCACGCCAGCAACAAAGCCGGCAACACAGTTATGGCGGTGGCGGCGGACAGGCCTTTGATTTTGAAGGATTTGGCGGCGGCGGCAATGATGATTTTTCAGACTTCTTTCAAT
>CAISKH010000592.1 GCA_903885865.1 uncultured Mucilaginibacter sp. | reverse complement strand
ATCCCATAGTTTCGCCTGGGTAATCAATGCTTTTGAAGCCTCGATATTATATTTTTGTGCAAGCAGGCTAAAGTTTTTTTCAAGGAATTGCTTTTCGGCATCCTGTAAGCTCATTTTTATAGTATCTGCCTGGCAATAGCCGTAAACCCATAGCAAAGAAAGTATTAACGTTAAAAAGGAACGCTTTTGGAATTTGTACATAACTTAGGTCAATCCGGTAATATAGACCGCGAAATTAGCCACTCTTTGTTAAAGTGAAATTATAATAAGGTTAGAATGTGATTAAAATTGAGCTGATAAAGGTATTCCCTTATAATTGTTACATATCAGCCAAGTGACTAACGCTAACGTATAATCTTAGTATTAAACCAATAAACCCGGGTTATTTTCCCAAATCCTGACCAATAGGTGTTTTTTGTCAACTACTTGTAAATTTGGATTGCTTTTTGTTTATATATTTATACAGCATTAAACCGTCTATGATTTATTAGTCTATACTAATAACAGCGTTTTATAAAGCTGGCTAAATTATTAATTAAAAAAAATCATGAAAAGGATATCTCAATATTTGTTATTAACAGGTTTAAGTGGATTATTATGCCTGTTCCTTGCTGTACCGGCTAATGCCCAACACAACAGGAGCGGTGGAGGCGGCGGCGGCCATTCCAGTGGCGGCGGCGGCTCTCACTATAGCGGTGGCGGCGGTGGTTCTCACTACAGCGGCGGCAGCGGTTATTCAGGCCGCTCAACCGGTGGATTTTCTGGCCGGGCTAGCAGCAGCTATTCCCGCCCGAATGTAACCGGCAACACCCGCAACCTTAGTACTTACAGGGGGGCTACCGTAACCGGAAATACCCGTACTCTTAGCACTTACAGGGGGGCTGGTGTAACCGGCAATACCCGTACTCTTAGCGCTTACAGGGGGGCTGGTGTAACCAATAACCGTAATTTAGCTGTAGCGCGCGGCGGTTCTTATGGAGGTGGTACTTATGGCCGCGGATACGGTTATGGCCCATGGTCCAGGTACGGCGGATATCACTACAACCGGGGCTTTTATGGTAGTTTGTACTATCCGCGGCTTGGCTTCAGTTTAGGGTTTTTGCCTTTTGGTTATTACCCGTTTTTTTGGGGCGACGCGCAGTTCTACTTCAGCGACGGCTACTTCTATCAACAATACAATGACCAGTATACCGTAGTTGAGCCCCCTGTTGGTGCCGCTATAACTTCTTTGCCCGCAAAGGCCCAGCCAATTAACATCAATGGCCAGCAATATTATGAACTAAATGGTGTTTATTATCTGCCTGTTACCAGGGATGATGGTTCAATTGTTTATCAGGTCGCAGGTAAGGACGGCCAATTAGATACCAATACCGATCAGGGTAACGGTGTTATTAACGGGAACGGAAATAACAACAGCCCTGCTGTAGCCGCTCCCGAAATAGGCGACCTATTTTATTCTTTGCCGCCCGATACCCGGAAGATAAAAATTAATGGTGAACAATATTTCGTATCGCCTGATGACTATTACTACCAGGAAACCCGTGATAATAACAATGCTAAAGCTTACAAAGTTGTTGGCACCCCGAGCGACGGGCCGGGAAATTAAAGCTAACTGTCAAAATAAAAAAGGGTGGACACAATTAAATGTCCACCCTTTTTTATTTGGCGTTGTTATTCACTACAAATACTTAATACTCTGCAAAAATCTCATCCTTATAGCACCATAACCAGTTTTCGCCCGGTTCAGCTGATATTACAACCGGATGGCCGGTTTTATGGTAATGCTTGGTCATGTGCATATTGGGCGAACTATCGCAGCATAAGGTTACTCCGCAGGTTTGGCAGGTGCGCAAATGCATCCAGTCATCGCCGGTTTTTATACATTCTTCACATACATATTCGGCAGGTTTAACTAGTTTGGTTATTTTGCTTATATGTTCGCATAGTTGTTCGCTTTCCATGCCCTGATCTTTTTGGAATGGTTAAAAATCTTCCCGGGGATAATTATTGTATAAGGCTGGCATTCTTTTTTAGTTTTACAGGGGCCGGGGTTGGGGTCATATTAATCGTAAAAGTAGTGCCTTGTGCCTCTGTACTATGCACTTCAATTTCGCCGCCATGTTTTCTTACTATTTGCCGTACAATGCTTAATCCCAGCCCAACCGATTCTTCGCCGCGGATACCCCTGCGGCTTGCCCTTGAAAACCGGTCGAAAATATAAGGCAATAACTTTTCAGGTATACCCATACCAAAATCCTTCACGTCAATAAATATTACCCCGTCAACATTTCTTAAAATAATTTCTATATGATCATTCTCGCCAGAAAATTTGATCGCGTTACTGATCAGGTTATCCAGCACACGTTGCATTTTCTCAACGTTAATATGCGTATAAATTGGCTGATCGGTACCGTAGAATAATATATTAGTCTGCCCTTTTTTATTCTTAACCCATTCATCAACAATTTTTAACAAATACTGGTTCAATTCAACCTCTTCAATATCAAATTCATTATCCTTATCATTTTGGGCCGCCTCTATCAGGTCGTTAATTATCGAGGTTGCCTTATCGCACGATGTTTTTATCATTTGCAGGCTATCAAGGCTGTCGGCATTCATTGTAATATCTTCTTCCATCATCATGGCTATTGTTTTAATAGCGGCTAAAGGGTTTCGCAGGTCATGGGCCACAATTCCCAGTATCTCATTTTTTAGCTGACTGGCAGTTTCAATCTGCAGATTTTTTTCTTCAATGGCCTTCAGTTTTAAATAATTATCGGCACGGTAAGAGAATATAAACCGCGAAATACAGAAAAATAATATTAGCAGCACAAACGAAACTATGTCATTTAACAGCTGTTCGCCAAGGCTAAGATGATAATAGGACGCCAGCAGTGTAAAAACACTTCCTGTAATAAATATAACAAACAGCGTTTCGTAATATTCAAAAGTAAAAAACACACCAACAAGCATCAACGCTGCCAGGTACATCACTAACGAATTGCGGGGGTTGTGCATAACAAAAAAAGTAACCTTCATTCCGTTGGTTATCACAAAGAGCGCAAACAAGATTATCAATGCACGATCAAGAAAACCAATCAGTCGGTTATGCTCAAAATATTTTATAAGCAGCAGGCTACTAATATAAAACAAGGGGGTAATTATAGTGGATAGCAGGTTTGCCCTGTCAATTTCATCAATATTATCTAAACTGTTAAAGGGCAGACTGGTTACCCTGCCGATTATCCTGATAGATAAATTCATGAAGAAATAAATCAAGCTGATATTTCTTACCGTTTTTAAATTCAGAAGCGTGCTGTAACTCCCGAAAGCATACCGGCTTGAAAGATTAATTCTGTTAAAAAAATAAACCCTCATTATATTATTAATTGGAAAAAGGCAAATATACTGAATACATCACTATTACGCTTTGACGTCACCTTAATGTTGTCTATAAATTTAAATATAATAAAAGTTTAAACACGATTTTAACATTTTTTTATAAAATTATGAGTTAACATCCTTTATTTATTACTTTGCCAATCAATAAACTTAAATACATTCTGAATTACACCATATGACTTACTGCCTGGGAATAAAGGTTAAAGAAGGCCTGCTCGCGATAGCTGATACACGTATAACATCGGGAACGGACACAACGGTTAAAAAGAAAATTTCAATAGAACAAAAAGACGGGTTTTCGCTTTTTATAATGACAAGCGGATTGCGTTCAACAAGGGATAAGGCCATCGTTTATTTTACGGAATTGTTGGAAACAACAGAGTTCAATAAATTGTATAAAGCTGTAAACGCTTTTGGTGAACAGATTAAACGGGTAGTTAAGGAGGATAAGGAATCGTTAGAAAAAGCCGGTTTTAGTTTCGACCTGCATTCTATAATTGGCGGGCAGTTGAAGGACGATCATGAGCATAAACTGTTT
>CAISKH010000591.1 GCA_903885865.1 uncultured Mucilaginibacter sp. | reverse complement strand
TGGGCCGCGCTGGTTAAATGCACCAGATCGAGCATTTCATCAACACGGGTTTCAGGAATTTGCAGCAGAATGGCCCGGTTTAGCAGGTTTTCTTTGCCGGTAAGGTGGGCGTAAATAGCAGGCTGCTCAACAAGCGAACCTATTTGCGCCAGTATTTCTTTACGGTGGATTTTAAAATCATGGCCAAAAATGCGGATGCAGCCTTCTTCTGATTTTAAAAGATTAAGTAATAGTTTAATGGTAGTGGTTTTCCCGGCGCCGTTAGGGCCAAGGAAGCCGTATATGCTTCCCTGCGGAACTTGTAGTGACAGCGATTTAACAACCGTTTGGCTGCCAAATTTGAAGGTTAACCCTTCGGTTTGTATTACCATACATTCTCTTTGCTTATGGAGCAAACCGCTTTTACAAGGGCAATGCCTTTAAAAAACAAAGAGGTAGGGCGTACTGATGCTGTTGTTTCGGTACATTGTTTTTTTTGTTCAAACTGGTAACTAATGCCCATAATTAATGCAAACAGTACTGGTGCAAGCAGCAGTATGAAGGGATTGGTGTTGGTGATCAGTTTTTTCATTGTGAGTGATTTTTTTTGATGCAACAAAGAAATAGTAAATAATTGGTTCACTAAAAACAATTATACCAACGGCGGTAATTCATAGATGAACGCCTGATTACACTTGCATACAGTTCATAGATAATAATTGGCTGTTTATCGATAAAAAATAAAGCTGTATATAAATTATGGCCTGCGGTAAATCAAAATACTAATTTTGAAGCAATGAAAAAAACCTGGCAAATATTCTGGCATGTACTTTTTTGGGTAAGCATTATAAGTTTCTTTTTATTTATTGTGCATGATAATTCAAAAATGACCGTGCAGCGCATGCTGGTTATATTCGGGATATATGGTTGCATAAATATTAGTCTTTTTTATCTCAACTACCTGTTTTTTATCCCGGTTTATTTAAACAAAAAACGCTACAGCATGTACGCGTTGGCTATAGTGCTAACCATAGCTTTATATGGCATAGGTAAATATGGCATTGGCCTTTTATTTAAAGAGGATGTGCTGATGCACATGAAAGGGGTAATGATAGGTTTTTGGTCGTACTTTATTAGCACTTTTTTTACCAGTTTGTTGTTTGTTTTTTTGAGTGTTGTGCTCAAATTCAGCAGCGACTGGTTTTTAAATGAACGCATACAGCGTGACCTGGAAAACCAGCGGCTGAGCGCCGAGCTCGCTTTTTTAAAATCGCAGATCAACCCGCATTTTTTATTTAATTCGTTAAACAGCATTTACTCGTTGGCCTATCAGCAATCGGAAAATACACCCGGCGCTATCCTGAAATTATCAGAGATAATGCGCTATATGCTGTATGAGTGTAATGATAATAAAGTCGACCTTGCTAAAGAGCTGCAATACCTGCAAAACTATATCGACCTGCAAAAAATAAGGTTCGGCAATAAGGCATATATCGATTTTAAGATGGACGGGGAGGTAACTAACCAGCAGATAGTGCCGTTGTTATTAATAGCGTTTATTGAAAATGCCTTTAAACATGGCGTAGCTAACAACTCGCTTACGCCTATACAAATGCTCATCACCGTCGATCAGCAACATCTGCACTTTTACATACAGAATAAAAAACACAGCAATAACCGCGACGCGATAGGCGGTATAGGGTTAAATAATGTGAAGCGCAGGCTCGACCTGCTGTACCCCGGGAAATATAATTTAGATATAAGGGATGAAATTGATACCTACACTTGCGAATTATCCTTAGTTTTATAGCATGATCAGATGCCTTATAGTTGATGACGAGCCCCTGGCGCTGCATATACTGGAAGATTATATATCAAAAGTGCCTTTTATGTTGTTGGTTAATTCTACCACTAACCCCATCGAAGCGTTAACACTGGTGCAGGAGGGTAATATTGATCTTGTTTTTTTAGATGTACAAATGCCCGAGCTTACCGGTATACAATTTCTGCGCATAGCCAATGGCAAAACTAAGGTAATATTAACCACCGCCTACCCCGAATACGCGCTCGAAGGTTATGAGCTGGATGTGGTTG
Organism: uncultured Mucilaginibacter sp.; assembly: GCA_903885865.1. Taxonomy (GTDB): domain Bacteria; phylum Bacteroidota; class Bacteroidia; order Sphingobacteriales; family Sphingobacteriaceae; genus Mucilaginibacter. The sequence goes on along the minus strand of CAISKH010000591.1, from coordinate 2,080 downwards.
ATTACCTGCTTAAACCCATCGCTTTCGACCGGTTTTTTAAGGCGGCGCAAAAAGCGCAGGGCATTATCCAGCCATCCAAGCAAACTACAGCACCCGAAGTGCAAATACAGCAGCAACAGCATGATTTTATGAGCGATTTTATTTTTGTTAAAAGCGACCATAAGATACAGAAAGTGTACCTGCACCAAATACTGTTTATTGAGGGGCTGAAGGATTATATTTCGATATTTACCACTACCGAACGCATCATTACCCTCCAGAACATGAAGAAGATGGAGGATACCTTGCCCGAAAAACATTTTGTGCGGGTGCATAAATCATACATTGTAGCGCTGAACAAGATAGACAGTATTGAACGCAGCCGCATACGCATCGGCGATAAAATTATCCCGGTAGGCGATACTTACAGGGATGAGTTTTTTAAGATAATTGATGGAAAGAATGTTTAGCCCCCCCGGCCCCCTGAAGGGGGAGTAATAGTTAATGTCGAATATCGAATTTCCAATTTCGAATGTTGAAGTTGAATCGACAATCTTTCGAACATACTTAATTGCAAATCCAGACTACCTTGGGTAATTATATCTTCACCGGCTTAACAGTATATCCCTTTATTCTTAACTGATTAATCAACCCATACTGCCCTACCAAATGAAGGGCGCCAACAACAATAAAAGTTGGCTGTTCGGCTATAATTGCCGGTATCTCAATTATCCATCTTAAATTGCGGTCTTTTAGCATTTTATCGCTTAGTTCAGGTGTTTTGTTCTTCGCAAGGGCATCGGTCATCATTTTTTCTGTGCCATCAAGATCTTGTTGTAGGTATAAAGCGTAAAGTTTTTGGCCTTGTATTTTCATTTCGTCTTTTTTACGGATGCTCTCCAGTAAATCCTTTTTCTGTTCGTCTATTGGTGTGCCAAAAAGCAGGTCGCTTTGCTCTTTCATGGTTTCAAGGCCAAGCTCTTTATCACCACGCCTTTTGCCTTCCTGCTGAAAATATATATCAATGCCAGGGTTAGTAGCAGAAGCCGTTTTTGGTGCCGTGGCTACTACCAGCATTACCTCTAAAACAGCAGGTTTAAAATGCGTAACCACCCGCATATCCATTTTCGTAACCTGCGTTACATAATTGCTTATAAACTTATACTCCCCGGGTGTATATAATTTATCAAGGGTGGTGTTATTAGGAAGTACCATGTCATAGGCAAGTTTTTTTTTCTCGGTCGAATCCATTACTACTTCATTAACCACAACTTTACAGGTATTGAAATACTTTTTAATGTCAGACAGACTATCAACAAAACTCTTACCTACCAAATGGTTGCTGCCAAATAAATAAGATGGCGCGGTTAAGCCGTTGCCGCTAACCTCCCAAAGCAGGCTCTTATTAGTATTTGTTTGTGCATGTGTAGTGTTTAAAACAAGCGCGTACGCTAGTATTAATAAGGTTGCTTTTTTCATAGTGACAGGGTTTGTTGGTTTAATTAGGTTGATTTATTTAGGATTGGTTTAATGCTTTTTTTATGCGGTTCTCTGCCTCTTTAACAATTTCTTCTACCGTACCGGTACCCCGTTCAATAGGCTCAAGCACTTCAAGGGTGATGGGGGTGAAGGTATTAAGCGGGTAGAGGCCGTAACGCACTACTTTCCATGAATTTGATATGGCAATGGGCACTAACAGCGCTTCCGGGCATTTTTTCAGTAAAATAGCTATGCCCCCTGCCTGGAAAGGTTTTACCCGCCCGTTTTTTGAGCGCGTACCTTCAGGAAATATCACCGCCGACCAGTTATTTTGCTTCATCCGGTCGCCAAATTTTCCCATTTCCAGTAAAGACTGACGGGCGTCCTTGCGGTTAATGTTTGCACCACCGCCATATTTTAAATTATAGGATATAGAAGGGATGCCTTTGGTTAGCTCGATTTTAGAAATGAACTTAGCATGGTATTTTCTGAGATACCAGATAAGGGGCGGAATATCCAATAAACTTTGATGATTGGATATAAAGATCATTGGGCGCCCAACAAGTAAATTTTGTTTATTAATAAAGGTAACGGTATTACCTAAAATATACATGGTGCCTGT
>CAISKH010000590.1 GCA_903885865.1 uncultured Mucilaginibacter sp. | reverse complement strand
CGAAATATGGCTCGGGTCGCAGATCAGCGGCAAATGAGGTGCAAGCGTTTTCAGGTGTATAGCGATATCCCACATCGGCTCATTACGGAAAGCCGATTTTTCGTACGAAGAAAACCCGCGGTGTATAGCCGCCATTTTAGTGATGCCTGCATTGTTGATACGTTCAAGCGCACCTATCCATAAAGAAATGTCGGGATTTACCGGGTTCTTTACCATAACAGGTATATCAACGCCTTTTAGCGCGTCGGCAATTTCCTGTACGGTAAAAGGGTTAGCTGTTGAGCGGGCGCCTACCCATAAAATATCCACGCCGCCTTTTAAAGCTTCTTCCACGTGTTTCGCGGTAGCAACTTCAACGGTTGTAGGCAGGCCGGTTTCTTCTTTGGCGCGTTTAAGCCATTCTAAACCTATGCTGCCAATGCCTTCAAACTCGCCGGGGCGGGTGCGGGGTTTCCAGATACCGGCACGTAAAGCGCTTACGCGGCCCGTGTTTTTTAATAAATGGGCAGTCGCTACCAACTGGTCTTCAGTTTCCGCACTGCATGGGCCGGCTATTAAAAGGGGTTCTTTAGTTGCCGTTATCCAGGAATTTAATGGTTGTATGTTTAAATTAAGTTTCATTGTATTGTTTGTTTCGAAATTCGTTTTATAATAGTTTATTAATTGGGGTTATTTAGCTAATTTTTTGATCTTGATATATTTACGTTCGGGTTTTACCGGCGCAATGTTTAATGGTTTCTCTGTCGTAATATCTTCTTCGTGGCGTTTATACTCGCCAAGTATGTTAAAGTTATGGGTGTATTTTAATATTTGTTTTACCGCTGTATCATATTGTTTGGTTTCTTCCCACTCCACATCGACATAAAAATTATATTCGTTACGTTTCCCCAAAACCGGCATCGACTGTATCTTACTCATATTAACGCCCTGGTTAGCGAAAATATTAAGCACTTTAGCCAATGCGCCAACCTGGTTACTTACCTGGAAACATAATGAGGCTTTGTTGGCTATTGTTTTCTCAACATTATTGTGAGCCGTAAGGATTAAGAAACGGGTAAAATTTTTCTTGTTCGATTCTACACGCCGCTCCAAAATATCCAAACCATATAGTTTGGCAGCCAGCGTATTGGCAATAGCAACAGTATCAGTTAATTTTTCATCGTGTATACGTTTGGCACATGCAGCGGTATCGCTGCTTTCAACTATTTTGAGGTGCGGGTACTCATCAAAAAAGTCGATACACTGACGTATGGCGATCGGGTGCGAAGTTACATATTTTACCTGTTCAAATGCAACACCCGGTAAAGCCATTAAATGTAATTGAATAGGCAGGTAAATTTCGCCTACAACCGGGAAATTATAATTGAGCAATAACGAGTAATTAGGCAAAATACTACCTGCAATACTGTTCTCTATCGCCATTACTATATAATCAGCTTCATCGTTCTCTAAAGCATCAAATGTTTGCTTGAACGAGTTGCACTCAATAGTTTGAATGTTTTCTCCAAAATATTTAAACGCCGCTTCCTCGTGAAATGAAGCGCGTATACCTTGTATGGCAACTCTTGGTTTATTTTTCTTCATAAAATGGTATTAAAGCAAAAAGTCCCGGCTATTTATGCCAGGACTTTTCAGTTTTCTAAATATGTTTGTTAGTGCATATCAGTCCCGGCTCTTACTGGTAAAGTAAAAGTAGTAACCATAAAAATATGCGCTTTTTAACTTCATTGTTGTTTAATTCGCCGTAAATGTAGCAGTTAAAATTGGTTTGTCAATAAATAATTTTATTTTTTGTTAAAAAACCCTTACGCAGTCTGTGTCTTCACAGACTGCCTGGTATAAAGTTGTCT
>CAISKH010000589.1 GCA_903885865.1 uncultured Mucilaginibacter sp. | reverse complement strand
GATGCTGCAAAGCATTAATTTGCCCATTGTATTTGAAGATTTTAGGCCATTCAGCCTGTTTTTATTTAAGGTGAATAACAATGAGCAGGAATTTGGCTATCGAGATGAGATCAATACCCTTACGTTCGCGTTGCGGATAAAAGATTTTGGCCTTATCATCTGTTTCCAGGATAACGGCGCTAATCGTCATTATCACCGGGAAATACTGGAAAAAATTGAAACCCAAATCCTGCACCCCATCCAGTTTGAAGAGTTTAGCGGGCGCGTATTTTATTCGGCCTACCTGTTTAACCGTTTGCCCGAGTATAATATTTTGCCCGTGGGCGATGACGTATTCATTGAGGCTATGCCCCTGCGCGGAATAAGCAGCAAGCCTTTATTTGATCACTGGCAAAATAAAATTTACGGACAAGTATTGGAGAATTTCTGGAAAAACTGGGGTTTCCTGTTGCTCGAGATCATTAAAAACCCCGAACAGCCCATGAGTTTTTTGTTTGATGCTGATGGTGAATTTATTAATGCAGGTGCGATTGAATTGCCATTGTAATTTGCTGTACAAATATGGGCACTACTTTAGGGTTAAGAATTATAGTGATGAATATTCCGCACAATGCGCCGAAAAGGTGAGCATCATGATTAATATTATCTCTTGAATACCTGGAGGCATAGCTGCAATAAACCAAATACAACACACCAAATATAATGGCCGGAATAGGGATAGGCAGCGGCATGATCATCATCGTACTCATCGGTGAGTATAGAATGTAGCTGAAAATTACAGCGCTTATTGCCCCGGAGGCGCCTAAGCTATTATACCAAAAATCATTTTTATGCTTTACTACTGATGGCAGGTCGCTTAGCACTAAACTTGCCATATACAGCGCACCAAACTGCCAGTGGCCGATTGTTACTTCAAGGTTAAAAGCAAAGAAATAAAAGGAAAACATATTAAACAACAGGTGCATCCAATCCTTATGTATCAGTCCGCTGGTAATTAACGTGTAAACATTAGTGCCGCGATATACGCTGTAGGGATGAAGCATTAATTTACCGTACAAATTCTCGTTCGAGAATGCCAGTAAAGTGGTAACGATAGTAATTATAAATATAAAAGTGGCTACAGGTGCTTCCATTATTTCAAATCAAGTTTGGTTGGTGTAACTATTCGCCCAACGGGGTAGCGAAGATATGTTTTTTCGGAATAAGGCGAATTGCGGTAAACAAAATTTAACTGTGCCGATGCGCTGGCTGCCAACTTCGGGTCTTTTGCCTTTTCATCATCCAGTTTTTTACGCAGTTCGGGATCTTTCGTTAACAGCTCGGCAGCAACGTCTTCAAACACATAAGCCGAATAACCCTCCTTCTGCCCCAAAACCGAATCAAAAAAGTTCCACGCAAAAAACGAATCAACACCCTGTGGTTCCAGCGTTTCAACAATATAGCGGTTAAGCGCCTGGTTGGTATAAACCACGTAATCGCCGGCATAAAATTTAACGGCCATAGCTGTTGGGTTAACCTGTACATCCGTATGCAGGTAATGGCCCTCATAGGGCCTGGGCGCAGTTTTATAATCGCCTATATAATACATTTGTAAATTCAGCGTAGTATCATGAGTTAGCCGGTGCATGGCAATGTTATTCAGCTTGTACAATTCAATAATTTTACCCCAGGCCTGGGGTATCACGTAGGCTACGGGCTTTTCGGCCGCAATAGTGGGCTTATAGGTATTATAGTTTTTAATTATTTTGGTGTAAGGCTTGCTGCGGTCATAATACAAACGCGGCAGCCCGCTTACCCCGCTGGTTTTATAACCCGACGAATATCCCTTAAAAGTGATGGTATCGACCTTTGAACGGTCAAGCTCCCAGTTAAGAGCAAATGTTTTTTGCAGGCTTACCTGCTCATCCGCCTCTTGCTTTAGCCTGCCTATTAATTTCGCGTCGCGCTCATTAATATCGACCAGGTTTTGCATAAAATCATAAGTCGCGTACACCCTTTTATCAAAGGGCTTTAACATATGCGTTTCTGTTATGTAGCTGATAATATTGTGCTGTGCGGTATAGCCCGTAGCATAGCGGGGCGTTTCTAGATACCCCACAATACCTGCATCGGGGTCGTCGCCGCGCATACCCTCCACATAAGGTATCATTTCGTAGCCGTTCAATTTCATCCGTCGGTACAATTCAGGCGATAATGTTTTTGAAGTATATTCAGCAAGTATTGGGTTTTGTTTATCCTTTTGCGTTTCTATCAGCGTCATTACATATTGGTAATCTGCTCCGTCGCTGGTATGGTTATCTAAAAATATTTCAGGTTTCCAGGTGTTTATTATTTGCTCTAAAGCATAGGTGTTCCGGCTGTCGCCTTTAATAAAGTCGCGGTTCAGGTCCAAATTGCGATAATTGCCCCTGAAACCATAACTAGTGGGCCCGTTTTGGTTAACCCGGCTAAGGCCGCGATTTAAACAGCCGTCAATATTATAAATCGCTACTATGCAGATCACCACATCTTTTGGCAGCGTGTGTTTTTTAAGCAGGTCGCGGGCCAGCATCATACTAGCATCAATACCTTCCGGCTCGCCGGGATGAATGCCGTTGTTGATGAGCAGCACCCGTTTGTTTTGCTTTTTGATGATTGCCGGATCAAAAACTTTATCCCGCGATAAAACGACCAGCGTTAAAGGCAGGCCCACATCAGTAGTACCATAGTTAAACAGTTTCATTTGCGGGTTTCCGCGGGCCAGTTTTTTATAATATGCAATTATTTCGCGATAGGTAGCCGTGTAACTTTTATCCTTACTTAACTCAAAGGGCGTTAGCTGGGCATTTGCCGCGCTAAAAGCAAAACAGGTTAACAAGGCAAATAAAACAGCTTTCATAAAATTGACTTTAGCAAATATAATTATGCCCTTTTAATATCAAAGGTTATTTAATAATTGCCATCAGCAATTTCGGCCTGTATTTTTTTAGGAAGGCCATTAACTACCATATTATAGGAATGATCGATCATTTCAAGCAATTGTTTGCGGGTTAGCGTACCATTCATAAAAACGGTGTTCCACATCTTTTTATTCATGTGGTATCCGGGTTGAACTTCGGTATGGCGTTCGCGCAATTCAACGGCCAGTTCAGAGTCGCATTTTACATTAAAGCGGTCGCCTTCCAGGAAGCTGGTGATCAGGAAAATTTTGCCCGCCACCTTAAACACTAAGGTATCTTCGCCAAAGGGGAACCCTTCGGTAACGGCAGGCTTTAATAGGCAATGATCGCGCAGTTCCTCTATGTTCACTTATACTATTTTTGTTTACGCTAATTTATGATATCTAAATTATCTTTACCCAACTATATTTTACAAATAGATGAACTTTAACCCGGCCATAGATTTTACTGTTACCGACCGTTTTTTACGTTATGTAAAGATAGATACGCAATCCGATCCTACCTCAGAAACTTATCCGTCAACCGAAAAACAAAAAAACCTGGGCAGGTTACTGGTGGATGAGCTGCGGCAGATGGGGATAAATGATGCCCATCTTGATGAATACGGCTATGTTTATGCAACTATACCTGCCAATACCGGCAAGCCGGGCATACCCGTAATTTGTTTCTGCTCGCATATGGATACTTCGCCCGATTGCAGCGGATTTGGGGTAAACCCTATTATTCATAAAAACTATAGCGGAGAGGATATAACCTTGCCGGATGACCCGTCGCAGGTAATACGGATTAGCGAACATCCCGACCTGAAAAACCAGTTAGGCAATGACATTATAACAGCCAGCGGCACAACCTTACTTGGCGCCGATAATAAAGCAGGTGTAGCCGAAATTATTGACGCCTGTTATCAGCTGATGAACCATCCCGAAATTAAGCATGGTACTATACGAATATTATTTACGCCCGATGAAGAAATTGGGCGGGGCGTGGATAAAGTGGATATAAAAAAATTAGGCGCCTACGCGGGTTATACTATAGATGGTGAAAGCGCCGGGAATATGGAAAACGAAACATTTTCGGCCGATGGCGCAAAACTCATCATAAATGGCATAAGCGCTCACCCGGGTTTTGCAAAAGGCAAGATGGAAAGCGCCATAAAAATTGCCGCCGAAATACTTGCCCGGCTGCCATTTGAGCTGTCTCCCGAAGGTACTGAAAATATGCAAGGTTTTGTACACCCGGTTGGTGTGGAGGGGCATGTTGAGCAAGCCATCGCAGATTTTATTATCCGCGATTTTGACGAGGCTAAATTGGGGACACATGTCGGTGTTATCCGCAAAATAGCTGATGACGTATTGAAAAATTTCCCCAATTCAGGTTATGAGCTGCAAATTAAACCGCAGTACCGTAATATGAAGGCAATGCTTGATAAACAACCACAAATTGTGGAGTATGGTATGGAAGCTATAAGGCGCGCCGGGTTAGAAGCCAGGTTATGCAGCATACGCGGCGGTACCGATGGCTCCAGGCTATCATTTATGGGTTTACCCTGCCCCAATATTTTTGCCGGCGAACACGCTTTTCATAGCAAGCAGGAATGGGTATCAGTTCAGGATATGCAAAAAGCTGTAGAAACCATTTTGCATTTATGTATGATATGGGAGGAGAAAGGCTAAAAGGTTAAAGCTGAAAGGTAAAAGGTTGTTGCGGTTATTTATGAAATACAATTTTTAACCGAACTGTTTTTGATTTCGTGTCTCCGATCCATTTTGGGCCGTTTTTTATTATTTGCATCGCTTTATTAAGCATGGCCCTATTGCTGTTTGTTATCTGTATAGAATGTATCTTTCCGCCAGGCGCTATATTAACATCCGCGGTAATTTCGCCCGTTGCCCCGTTGGGCATAACAGCTGCACGGTCAAGATAAGCCTGGTATTGTTTCCAGCCAATTACGGGCATTGGTTTTGCAGCAGTACCTTTTACTCCCTTTTTTGCGGCCTGGTCGGCATAATCGTCAACTACCTGTACTTTTTCAATAATATCAGCAGGCAGGTTTTTTGTGGCCTGCGCCACATCGCCGCCTGCATAGTCTTTCCCGTTTAGTCGTGCTTTAGTTACCTGCTGTCCCTGGTGGGTTAAAGTACCATCGTTACCCACTTCCACGCCCTGCATCTTTTTCAAAAGTTCGTCAAGGCTATCAGGTTTTGTTCCGGATGAAGCAAGATTGTTTCCGATGATTGCACCTACACCTCCTTTTACTACCCTTTTTTGCACAACATCCCTGTTAATAGCCGCCTTCGAAAGCGCCTTGTTATCCGGAACCAATTCAATTTCTAAATTATCCTGGTCCTTAACCTTAACCTGCTGCGGCTCGTAACCTTCCTTGCTTACGGCTATTGTTGCCTTCCTTGCGCGCATTACCGCTGCAAACGATCCATCAGCGTTTGTTTTTATACCCTGGTCGGTTCCGTTAATGATGATGGGTACGCCGGGTAACAGAACGCCGTTCTTTTTATCAACAATTTTGCCCGTAATCGTGCGCGGAGCATCAGCATTAGCAATCTCTGCGGTTTTATTTAATGCTATGGTATCGCCAGATTTTTGAGCGCCAATGTTGGGTATCCTTACCTCCCTCAGCACGTTGTCCACGGTTTTGTTCGGCTGTGGTTTATAGTCGGCAATTTTATAGTCTACGGTATCGGATTTAAATACACTTTCGCGTTGGGGCGGCGCTTGTTTGATCGCGGTTAATGCAGACGACCCCGATGCTTTAACCTCCGGTACCCGGTTTCTTGCTATTACAGCCGGTTTAACAGCCGGGACAATGGGCGCTGCAACCGACGGCGGTTTCGGTTCCTGCGCTTTATCAACAGGAGCCATCGGATGTACATTCACTGCAACCAATGGTTTTGGCGTTTGACGCGTTAACCACCAGCCGCCAATACCCAGCGCAATTAACAAACAAGCTGCGGCAGGCCAGTATTTATAAATCGGGATAACGCGCTTTTTATCTTGCTGCACCCGCTGTTGTATAAGCCGTTCAATAGCATCAAGGTTAGGCTGGTGGTTTTCACTGCCGCTTTCCATTCCTTTTATCACGTCCATCAAAAACGGATCGTTTTGCGCCCGGCGTTCCAATTCGTACATAGCATGGGCATCAAGCTCCCCGTTAAGGTACTTCCGTATTTGTAATATGTCGGGTTTATTAGCGCTCACCGTTCTTCTCCATGCAAATTTTTAAGTTGCGTTTGCCGTTTTGTATATAACTTTTAACCTCTTTTAAAGTATAACCTGTAAGTTCGGTTATTTCTTTATAACACTTCTCATTCATAAAAAACAGGTCGATGCTTTGTTTTTGCGCAGCGGGAAGTTTTTCCATGCACAACTCAAGCGCAGTTAACCGATGTTCCTTGTTTTCACCTTCAGGATGCAAATCTATGGGGAATTCCATAAATTCATCCAAAGTAGTGTGCTGCATTTTTTTAGCCGACCGCAGCTGCATCAAGCAATGGTTGCGGCTCAATACATATAACCAACTGCTAAACTGTTTTATTTCCTGCTGGTTAACCTTGTTTATCAACTGCTCAAAAATCTCCATAACTGCGTCCTTACTTTGTTCGCCGTCCTGCAAATACCTGTAGCAAACATAATAAACCATGTGGGCATAGTTTTGAAACAGTTCGCCCAGCACAGCAAGGTCGCCGCTTTGACGGTAGCGCTTTAGCAGCTCACCGTCATTATTGTTATCCTGTTTTTTTGATTTGTTTAACCAGGCCATATTAGCGGCATCAAATTAATTTTTTTTATGGTTTATGGAAATTGCATAAATACTGCATCATACCACAAAAAAAACTATAGTTATGAAAAAGACCTTATTATTAATGATGCTGTTAAGCCTGGCCGTGTCCGGGGTAAACGCAAACAGTAATTTAACCGGTGCAATTATAAAAGTTGCACAAAAAACAATTACAGGTAAAGTAACGGATGAGAAAGGGCTGCCTTTGCCGGGTGTGGTGGTTAAAATAAAAAAGGACCCATCAAACGCG
>CAISKH010000588.1 GCA_903885865.1 uncultured Mucilaginibacter sp. | reverse complement strand
ATAACCTGGTTCGCGCCGTGTATATCGCGCAGTTGCATTACCAGTTCTGTGCCGATTTGCCCGTTAGCGCCTATCACCAATATCTTTTCGCTCATACAATTTCAGTTAATGCCGCAAAGGTAAAAAATTGGCCGGAATGAGCATTATTTTAAACAAACAGAGACAAAATATGAGCCCTGTTTTACAATTGTTGCAGACTGATTTCAAAAAAAATCCGATATTTGCCATTCATAATAAATTATTAATTAACAATTTAAAAAATGAAACCGCCGTGAGGCAGCTTCGTTACCATTAAAAAACAAATTAAAAATGAAAATCGCAGTTGTAGGCGCCACCGGATTAGTTGGCACTAAAATGTTGCAGGTTCTTGCAGAACGCAACTTCCCCATTACAGAACTATTATTAGTCGCATCAGAAAAAAGTGTTGGTAAAGAAATCACTTTTAAGGGTAAGGCTTATAAGGTAATTTCTGTTGAGGATGCGATAAAACAGAAGCCCGATATTGCCATATTTTCGGCAGGGGGCAGCACTTCATTGGCCCAGGCCCCGCTTTTCGCGGCAGCAGGCACTACGGTAATTGATAATTCATCAGCATGGCGCATGGACCCCACCAAAAAACTGGTTGTGCCCGAAGTTAACGCAGATGTGTTAACCGCAGACGATAAGATAATTGCCAACCCCAATTGCTCAACCATACAAATGGTAGTGGCATTAAAGCCATTGCATGACCGTTATAAAATAAAAAGAGTGGTGGTTTCTACCTACCAGTCGGTAACCGGTACTGGCGTTAAAGCGGTTGACCAGTTAATGAACGAGCGCGCGGGTATTGACGGGCCTATGGCTTATCCTTATAAAATTGATCTGAACGTTTTACCTCATATTGATGTATTTACCGACAACGGTTACACCAAAGAGGAAATGAAAATGATAAAAGAAACCCAGAAAATAATGGGCGACGACAGTATAAAAGTTACGGCTACTACCGTGCGTATCCCGGTTATGGGAGGGCACTCCGAGTCGGTTAATATTGAGTTTGAAAACGATTTTGACCTGGCCGAAGTTAGAGAACTATTAAGCAAAGCGCCGGGCGTAGTGGTTACCGATGATGTAGCCAACCTGAAATACCCTATGCCGCTTGACGCGCACGATAAAGACGATGTATTTGTGGGCCGCATCCGCAGGGATGAGAGCCAGCCAAAAACATTGAATTGCTGGATAGTGAGCGACAACTTGCGCAAAGGCGCGGCAACCAACGCGGTACAAATTGCCGAGTATTTGGTAGCTAAACATTTGGTGGGGCAGGTAGTGGAGGCGTAACCCAATATCCCCCTGAAGGGGGAACAATTATTGAAAAAGGGATAATCGGTTGGTTATCCCTTTTTGTTTATATTTAATCCGATGAAAGTAGTAAAAGCACTGATCTTTATTTGCAGTTTTAATCCTTTTGGTTTGTTCGCTCAAACGCCAAAGGCTATTGAGGCGGATTTGTTGAAAGCATTTAATAAAATTGGATATTGGGAAGCGCATAAGAATAATGCTAATGTAACCAATGGTGAAAATAACCTTACACATGCAAATAATGTTTTCCAAGCAAAACTTAAAAATTATACAGTTAAATATCCTTTTACATTTGATCAGAAGTTTAGCTCAATTAAACATCTTGTGATAAAGATT
>CAISKH010000587.1 GCA_903885865.1 uncultured Mucilaginibacter sp. | reverse complement strand
GCTTAATACCAGGTCGCGGGTTTTAGGGGTAAGCTCGCGCAGGGTTAATATGCCCTGCAGTAATTCTTCCAACTGGTTAAAGTGGATTTTCAGCCTTGTTAAAGCCGGGTTTTGATTTTGTATTTCGAGCAGGCTTTTTACAATATCGAAATGACGTTTTTCCAGTTCTGCTAAAGGGGCGGTAAAATCATTGCCGACGGCTGCCCCTTCGGCCATTGACAACAATAAGTTGGTTACCCCGCCCATGGCCGATAGTACCACAACCGGTTTATCATTAACTGATTTTTTAACCTTATCCTCCTTACGAAGGATGGCTAATAAAGTTTGAATGCTTTGAACTGAACCTACGGATGTTCCGCCAAATTTTAAAATTTTCATTATCAGGTTATTTAAACAAAAAGCGCTTTCCTCTTTGTGGAGGAAAGCGCTCATGTGGTTTTTTTATTTTATGTTTTACACCATACGATTACCTTCCTCCGTTTATCCCGGTGGTAGTAACTGTAGTTGTTGTGGTGTGGTTAATTATCATTGTTTATTTGTCATTCACGACGGCGCAAAATAAACGGATAATTTTTGAAATAGCAAGTGTATTGCGTTTTATTTTTTCAGCACCTTGCTAAATTTATACCTTTACAGCCAAAATGCAGGGCCTAATTACTAAATCAACCGGAAGCTGGTACCAGGTGCAAACACCCGGTGGCAAGCGATATGATTGCCGTATTAAAGGAAAGTTCCGCATTAAAGGTATTACTACAACTAACCCCCTAGCCGTTGGCGATGTGGTTGATTTTGAATTGGAACCCGATCAGGAAACGGGTGTTATCACCGATTTGCACCCGCGCAAAAATTATATTATCCGCAAATCTATCAACCTGTCTAAACAGGGACAGATCATTGCCGCTAACCTTGACCAGGCTTTGCTGGTGGTTACTTTGGCTTCGCCGCGTACCTCTCTGGGTTTTATAGACCGTTTTTTGGTTACTGCTGAAGCTTATGCTATACCGGCCAAGTTGGTGTTTAATAAACTGGACCTGTTTAGCGGCGAAGGGTTGGAGATCCTGGCCGGCTACCGGGCCATCTATGAAAATATAGGCTACCCCTGTTATGAAGTTTCGGCGCTTGACGGAACTAACATTAACCAGGTACAGAATCTGTTAAAACGTAAAGTGACGTTATTTTCGGGGCATTCTGGCGTGGGCAAATCAACGCTTATCAACGCTTTACTGCCTGACCTGGAGCTGCGTACCAGCGAAGTATCTGAATGGAGCGACAAGGGTACCCACACTACTACTTTTGCCGAAATGTTTGAACTGCCGCAAGGCGGATTTATTATTGATACCCCAGGCATCCGCGAATTAGGGGTAATAGATATTGAAAAAGCCGAGCTGGGCCGTTACTTCCCCGAAATGCGCTCGCGTATGCAAAATTGCCGCTTTAATAATTGCCGTCATATTAATGAACCGGGCTGCGCCGTATTGGAAGCCCTTGAAAATGGCGAAATAGAACTATCGCGCTATGAAAGTTATTTGAGCATTTATAATGGGAACGATACGAGGGCGTAACATCCACTTAGTTAAGCAGAGTACTTTTTGTTTAAAAAACGATTGACACGTGTTACGTAATACGTTACATTTGTAGTAATGATCGAAAGTATTAAACATAAAGGTTTAAAACTGTTATGGGAAAAGGACGATAAATCTAAATTACCCTCAACTCAAATTTTAAAGATCAGGATGATTTTGATATTGCTTGATAATGCAGCAGATGTGCAGGACATGAATTTTCCCGGCTCAGATTTGCACTTATTAAAAGGCGATTTGGCAGGATTTTGGACTGTAAAAATTAACGGAAATTATCGCCTGATATTTCGTTTTGATAATGAAAATGCTTTTGACGTAGATTATATTGATTACCATTAAAAAAATAAAATTATGATAAAGCGCGGCATGGCCCCGGTACATCCGGGAACAATATTAAAAGGGCTTTACCTGGAGCCTATGGAAATAAATATTACAGAGGCAGCAGGTAAATTGGGTGTAGCCCGTAAAACATTATCTCAGTTGGTTAATGGCCGTATGGGCATAAGTGCGGAAATGGCCATACGTTTATCAAAGGCATTAAATACAACGCCACAATTATGGATGAATATGCAGCAAGGTTATGATTTATGGGTAGCTGAAAAGAAAGCAGATGATATTCATGTTGTACCGTTTGCCATAGCATCGTGAAATTACCTTTACAACAGCTAAATCAAACGTTTAACTTTAGTGGCGGCAGTAATTTTCAACTCGTCAAGTCCGGTTATGAGGTTTAACCCCGGTGTTTTTCCGGTCTCTATTGTTCCTTTTTCTTTATCAATACCTAAATAGGTAGCGCCGTTAATGGTAGCCCATTTCAATAATTCGGCGGTACTTAATACCGGAAATTTTTGCTGCAGCGTATACATTTCGCTTAATATACATAGTTTGCTGTTTGATGCCAGGCTATCGGTACCTAAGGTTATATTAAACCCCTGGCCCAAAAACAGATCAACCTTGGGTAATATACCCTCGATATATAAATTGGCATTGGGGCAAAAACACCAATGTATTTTACGGTCAAAACGTTTTATAAAATAAATGTCTTTTAAATTGGTACAGGTATTATGTACCATTAAAATATCCTGCTTATCGGTCAACAAGGGTATTATGGTTTGTATTGAGTTACGCGCCTGCGGTTTAAAATAATTAATATCAATACCAAAATCCGCATACAATTCATTAAAGCTTCCCAGTTTATAGCGGAAAAACTTGTTTTCATCTTCACACTCCTGGTTATGAATGCTTGTTAGATTTTTATGGGTATCGCTATATTTTTTTATCAGCTTAAATAATTCTTTTGATACGCTGTAAGGCGCATGGGGTGTAACGGAACATGACTGGGGTTTAAATTCATTTAACAGGGCCAGCGCCTTATTAAAAGCATCGTCGGCTTTATCGGGTAAAAAGCTGAAAACTTCAACAAAAGTATGATAATATAATTTGCTCTTAGCTTTAACAGGTATGGTGGCGTTGCTGTTAACTATATCGCCTACAGCAACTATACCGTTTTCATAAAGTTCATTATCCGCTGCAGCGGCAGCAGCGGCTATTTCATCGCTGCCTGCATTTCTTACCTGCATAACGTCCTTTATAAAATTAACCAAACCGCCGCCCCGGGCTATTTTATTTTTAAGGTGAGAAAGCTCAACATGGCAATGGGTATTGATAAATCCGGGGCAAATAATGCCCTGCAAATGCTCAACAGGGGCGTTTTCTGCATCAGGGGGCAGTTGGTCGGTCACGGAAATGATCTTACCCAGGTCATCTGCAATAACAACTCCATTTTTTATCGGATCGGCACAAACAGGAAAAACGTAATCGGCTGTAAAAATTTTCATTCAAGTAATAGCTTATAAAGTTACCTACCGTTTGCGTAAACCACACCGATAAAACATACAATTGTATTTTGGTTATTGTTTTGGCGTTTATGATTTAAAACCTATCTTTTTTAAATTTCGTACTTTTGCGGCGTGAACGCCGTAAAAGAAAAAATTGACATCCGCAGCCTGGACCTGGAAAGCTTGCAAAAACATTTTGCTCAAATGGATGAAAAAAGCTTCAGGGCCAAACAGATATATGAATGGTTATGGAAAAAATCATGCTTTTCTTTCAACGAGATGAGCAATATTTCAAAAGAACTTCGCAGCAAACTGGATGATAACTTCACCATTAATAATGTGCAGATCAGCAAATCGCAGTTTAGCGCTGATAAAACTATAAAAAATTCTTTTGTTTTATACGATAAGCACTTAATTGAAGGGGTTTTAATTCCAACACCTGGTCGAATGACGGCTTGCGTATCATCGCAAGTGGGTTGCAGCCTTACCTGTAAATTTTGTGCCACCGGCTATATGGAGCGTAAACGCAACCTAAATCCGGATGAGATATACGACCAGGTGGTGCTTATTGACCGGCAGGCCCGCGAAAATTATGGTATCCCTTTAAGCAATATAGTTTATATGGGCATGGGCGAACCCTTGCTTAACTATAAGAACGTATTGGATTCTGTCGAAAAAATAACATCGGAAGATGGCCTCAACATGGCTGCCAAACGCATTACTGTATCGACCGCGGGTATAGCCAAAATGATAAAAAAACTGGGCGATGATGGGGTAAAATTTAACCTTGCTCTTTCCTTACATGCAGCGAACGACGAAAAGCGAAATACCATTATGCCTATTAATGAACAAAACTCATTAAAAGCATTGGCCGAAGCATTAAAATATTACTACGCCAAAACCAAAAACCCGGTAACTTACGAGTATATTATTTTCGACGGCTTTAATGATACCCTGCGGGATGCTGCCGAACTGGCTCAGTTTTGCAAACACCTGCCCTGCAAAGTGAATATTATTGAATATAACCCGATAGCTTTCGCTGATTTTATAAATGCAGGCGAGGACAAAGTGGAAGCATTTGCCGAATACTTGCGTAAGCAGGGCGTTAATACTCACCTGCGCCGCAGTCGCGGAAAAGATATCGATGCCGCCTGCGGGCAGTTAGCTATAAAGGAGGGGAAATAATTCAGCCAACCGGACTACCTGGACCATGGTGGACCCACCTGAACCACTTGGACCCACCTCCTTTAAAATCATTTTAAACAGCTGCAAAGCATCCACAAATAACACGGGGATAATTTTTATATTTATCCTGTATCACCCGCATCCTAATTAATTTTAAAACCATGCGAAGGATTTTAACCAACTGAACGTCATACCAATGGATAACTACTGAATTGACAGAGCAGGAACTGATTGCTTGTTTGCTTAAAGGCGATGAAAATGCTTTTAAAACAATAGTGAATACCTATAAAAAAATGGTGTACAACACGGTATTGGGCTTTGTTCAAAACATGCACGATGCCGAAGATATTACACAGGATGTTTTTATTAAAGTGTACGAAAATATAGGCAAATTTAAGCAGCAAAGTAAATTAAGTACCTGGATATACCGTATAAGTATTACCCAGGCTATTGATTTTATGCGGCATAAAAACCGCAAAAAACGGGCAGGTTTTTTATCGAGCCTGTTTGGTGCAAATAATGAGCTACTGCACGAACCTGTTGAATTTATTCATCCGGGCGTGCTGGCAGAGAACAGGGAACGGTCGGCCATATTGTTTAACGCTATCAACAGGTTACCCGAAAAACAAAAAACGGCTTTTATACTTCAAAAGGTACAGGATATGAGCCAGCAAAAAATAGCTGAAGTGATGGAGTTGAACGAAGGCGCGGTTGAATCGTTATTAATGCGGGCAAAAGGAAATTTAAAAAAATTATTGATCAATTATTATTCGTCGATATGAAAAAGCAACAGGAAATTGAACAGATGGCTGAACAAACTTTAAACAGTTTAAACAACGTGCAGCAGTTGGAAGCCAACGAATATTTACATTCAAAAATTTTGCAGCGGATGAATGACAGCCGCGAGGTAATATCTATGGCCTATAACCGGGCAATGCTGCGCCTTGCCGCAGTGCTTGTGTTATTTATCGGCGTTAATGCGGTTAGCTTTTATTTGTTAAAACCGGACGGCAACACGGTTACCGTAAAAAAAGCAGCAAATGCTGATGCCTTTGCTGATGCCTATAACCTTAACAACAACGTGGATAGTTATTAAAACAGCTGATATGAAAAGTTATAAAGTTTTGATAAGTGTAGTGATTGTGCTGGTATTGATAAATTGCATTTTACTGGTTACGATTTGGTGCAAGCAGCAAAAATTACCAGGGCGCGAAGGCCCGCCGCAGGCGGCTAATGAATACTTATCAAAAGAACTGAAACTAACTGCCGCGCAGGAAACGGCCTACGCCGTAATGCGTAAACAGCATTTTGAATTTAGCCGTAAACTGAATGACGAGAGCCATTTGCTGCACGATTCGATTTTTGAAAATATAAAAACACCGGTTTTAAATACAGCCGCCGTTGATGTCCTGGAGAAAAAGATCAGCACCATACAGCTAATGCTGGATACAGCTACCCTAAATCATTTTCGCAGATTCCGGGCAACATTAAGTACCGGTCAACAGGAAAAGTTTGATCGTATTATAAAAAATGCTATGCATATGATGGGCGGCCCGCCGCAGCGGGGACGCCGGCCCGGCCCTCCGGATGGAATGCGGCCCCAACACCGCAGAGGCGACAGGCCGGGACCTCCGGATGGAATGCCGCCGCCGGGAGGACCACCAGGACAAGGGCTGCCTCCGCCAAATGGCGGACCACCGCCTAATTAATTTTAATAAGGCGAAGGAATTTATATCAGCCGGCATCTAACTGGTATAAATTCCTTGATCATGAAAACTAAATCAAATTATCTGGCTATAACCGTTACCTTTTTGCTTATAGCCGTGGTATCCTGCAAAAAAGACGCATCAACAAGTACAACTACAACAACAACCGCCACCCCCGTCCTCAATACGCCAACTATTGGCACCGGAGTGCCTGCTGTTTTTAAAAAAATTTATAATGCCACTTCTATATACCTGGAAGGTAATTATGTAGTTATAAAAGTTACCAGTCTGCCTGATCATAAGTCGCCCTATTATAAGGGCACCCAATGGGCCTCAACACAATATGAAGCCTACAACGGCACCAATACCTTATGGAACCAAAACCCAAATACTATTGCCGAAAGTGATGTTACGTTTAAAATACCGCTAAGCCCGGCTGTTGCAACTACACATGCCTCAACCCCGCTTGGGCCAATGGGTGTAGCAATAAACGGCGTGCCTATATTTAACCAATACGCAGCAGGCGGGTCGCCGTTAACTAATGAAGTAAATAGCTTTGATCAATATAACGGGCACCCCCAGCAATCGGGTATGTATCATTACCATGCTGAACCGTATTATCTTACTACCAATAAAGGAAAAGACGCGCTGGTAGGATTTCTATTAGATGGGTTCCCGGTTTACGGCCCGCTTGAAAATGGTAAAACTATTACCAACAGCGATTTGGATGCTTATCACGGCCATTTTGGTGTAACAGCCGATTATCCTAATGGCATCTATCATTACCATACCACCACTGCCGACCCCTATATTAATGGCAACGGATTTTATGGAACAGCCGGCACAGTATCGCAGTAAACTTTTAAAAATTACTTTATTTAAATCTAATAAATATGAAAGTTAAATTTTTTGATCTCTTGTTTTGTGCAACCCTGGTTTATATAGGCATGGTATCCTATAAGAAGGATGTCGCAGGGGATCGCATAATTATCCGTGCTGCCGCCATACCTGAGGTATATAAAAAAATATACAATGCCACAGATATGTATGTGCAGGGCAATTACCTGGTTGTAAAAGTTACCTGCCTGCCCGATCATAAATCGCCTTATTACCGGGGAACACAATGGGAGGCTGCTAAATATGAGCAGTATAACGGTTCAAATTCACGGTGGCGCCAAAACCCCAGCAGTATTGCCCAGAAAGATATCACATTTAGGATACCCTTAAATCCGGCTATGGCAACAAGCCATTCGGCAACACCAATGGGGCCCATGGGGGTTGCTATAAATGGGGTACCCCTATTTAACCAATATGCCGCAGGCGGTTCACCGTTAACTTTCGAGATAAACAGTTTTGACCAATATAACGGGCATCCGCAGCAGCAGGGTATGTACCATTACCATGCCGAGCCTTATTATTTAACTGCCAGCAAAGGCAAAGACGCGCTGATAGGATTTTTATTGGATGGGTTCCCGGTTTACGGCCCCCTCGAAAATGGTAAAACTATTACCAACAGCGACCTTGATGTCTATCACGGCCATTTTGGTGTAACAGCCGATTATCCTAATGGCATCTATCATTACCACACCACTACTGCTGACCCTTATATAAACGGAAACGAATTTTATGGAACGCCTGGTACTGTATCGAGATAAATTTATTTTACTTTTTTGGGCATCAATACTGGCTATTGCGGTATTTATGAGCTTGAAATCCAAAGAAATACCTGCTATTTGGATAAATAGCAACAACACACATTTGGTGCGCATGAACGGCTTTTTATATTATAATAACAAAGCATTTTCGGGCTACCTGTTTTCAAATTTTGCTAACGGCAACAGGGAAAGGGAAACGCCTTACTATGAAGGCAAAGAAGAGGGTTTGATGAAAAGCTGGTACCCCGACAAGTCGCCGGAACAGGAAAGGTTATTTGTTAACGGCAAAAAGCAAGGGGTACATCATGGCTGGTGGCCCGATGGGAAACCCAAGTTTGAATATGAATTTACTGACGACGAACATAACGGAACAGCCAAAGAATGGTTCAATAACAACAAACTTTACCGCTGTTTCCACTATACAATGGGGCATGAAGATGGCCTGCAGCAAATGTGGTGGGCCGATGGCACCGTAAGGGCAAATTATGTGGTGAAGGATGGACAGCAATATGGTTTAATTGGCAGAAAATTCTGCAAAAATGTATTTAAAGATGAAGATATTAAAAAAAATAAACCCGTTTTTACTGTTGGTTACGGCTTGCCATAAACCTGTAAAAAACAACAATCTTCCATTTTATAATACGCCCGATTTTACCCCGGTATGGCTTACCCAGCAGGATGATGGGTATAGTAGGGTACATACTATAGCAAACTTTAGTTTTATTAACCAGTTTGGTAATGTTATCACCAATAAAAGCACCACCGGAAAGATATATGTGGCAAATTTTTTCTTTACGGCCTGCCGGAATATATGCCCCGCAATGATGGATAACCTAGCCAAAGTACAGGAAGCATTTGCAAATGATAATCGCGTTCTCCTGCTTTCACATAGCGTAACACCCACCCGTGACAATGTTGACACCTTATTTAAATATGCGGCAATGCATCATATTGACGGCAAAAAATGGTGGCTGCTAACAGGCAGTCAGCCGGCGATATATAAGCTTGCACGGCAGGCTTATTTTGCCGATGATGCTACCGGCTACAATAAAGGAACCGATCAGTTTTTGCATACCGAAAACCTGGTCCTGATCGATCAGAAAGGCAGGATAAGGGGAGTTTATAACGGATCGTTGCCGTTGGAAATAAACACATTGATAGCTAACATTAAACAATTGGAAGCAGAAAAATAAGCTGCGGGTTTCTTTTTTATAAAAAACATATTACATTAATGCCATGAAACTGCAAAGCGGTTACCTGGCCGATTTTTTATCACTGCTATTCCCCGAGCTTTGTCCCGCCTGTGGCACCTCCCTGGTAGCCCATGAACAGGTAATTTGTACCGATTGCCTTTACAATTTACCCCTCACCAATTTTCATCAACAACCTGATAACATAGTTGCCCAACAGTTTTGGGGCAAAATAAAAGTAGAGGAGGCCTATTCGTTATACTATTTTTCAAAAGGGGGCAGGGTACAAAACCTTATGCACCATTTTAAATATAAAGGTATGCCCCGCATTGGAAATTTATTGGGAAATATAGCCGGCAGTCAATTAAGTGCAAATAACAACTTTGCATCGGTTGATTATATTATACCCGTTCCTCTGCATAAAAGCCGGTTAAAGCAGCGGGGGTATAACCAAAGCGCCTGTTTTGCCGATGGCCTTGCTCAAAAATTACAGGCCATCGTTGAAGATAATAACCTTGTACGCCTAAAAGCCACCGAAACCCAAACGCATCGATCGCGCTTTGCAAGGTTTGAAAATATGCAGGAAGTATTTGTTGTTAATGATCCCGAAAAATTAAAGGATAAGCACGTATTGCTGGTAGACGATATTGTAACCACCGGCTCAACGCTCGAGGCCTGTGGCATAGAATTACTTAAAATTCCCGGATTAAAATTAAGTATCGCTACTATAGCGTATGCGGAATAGGGAGTGATTAGAGATTGGTTAATTAGAGATTAGGCTTAGCGTATTATTAAATATTCAACTAATCTCTAACCTCTAACCTCTAATTAACTAATCACTGTTTCTGATACCTGCTTAGTTTTTCAAATAAGGTGCCTGGCTCGAAGGGTTTTAGTATATAATCGTTCATTCCGGCATCACCCATTAGGCTAATCTGTGCGTTTAACATGGATGCTGTTAAAGCTATAATAGGCAATTGTTTAAAGTAAGGTTCGCTTTTAGCGCGGATGATCTGTGTGGCTTCCAGGCCACCCATTTCGGGCATATGGATATCCATTAATACCGCATCATAGTTTTTGTTGCTTTCTACTTTGTTTACAGCTTGTAATCCGTTTTCGGCAAAATCAATGGTTGCGCCCCATTTGGTTAATATTTTATTGATCAATAACCTGTTGATCTGGTTATCGTCCACAACAAGCACATGCATGTTTATTTCTCTTTCCACCTTATTCTGATTGCTTTTCTTATTATTATCCTTGTTAAACGTTATTGTAAACCAAAAGGTTGAGCCTTTTCCCGGTTCGCTGTCAACATTTATCCGGGAGTCGTGTAGCTCTATCAATTTTTTACTGATCGCAAGGCCCAAACCTGTTCCGCCGTACTTTCGTGTAATATCAACCTCGGCTTGTTTAAACGATTCAAATATCGTACTTAATTTGCTATGTGCTATACCTATTCCTGTATCAGTTACAGAAAAGCGTATACGCACGTTTTTCCTGGTTTGTTCAATTACCTTAAGTTCAATTGTTATGCCGCCATGTTCTGTAAATTTAACCGCGTTACTCCCAAGGTTTAGCAGTATTTGTGATAACCTGGTACTATCGCCTATAACTATTGCCGGCACGGCAGCATCAATATTTGCGTTAAGATATATATTTTTTGGTTTGGTTTTATATTGTAATGACCCTATAATACTTTGAACGGTTTCGCGGAGGTCAACACTGCCTTTTTCCAGTTCAACATTCCCTGTCTCTATTTTGGTAAAGTCAAGCACGTCGTTTATCAACGTCATTAAATTATCGGCAGAGAATTTAAGCACATCCAGGTTTTCTTTTTGTGATTCAGGCAGATTTGCATCTAACAGCAAACGCGATATGCCAATAACCGCATTAAGCGGTGTACGTATTTCATGGCTCATCACCGATATAAACATATCCTTGGCCCTGCTTAACTGCAGGGCTTCTTCTTTGGCGGCTATAAGTTCCAGCTCTACCTTCTTTTTTGCGCTTATATCAATAACCACTTCAATATATTTATCAACAGCGCCTTCCTTATTGAGTATAATCGAATTAATAACCGTAAGCCATATGGGTTTACCGTCCTTACGGTAAGCAAGCAGGTCAACCTCGAATGATTGTTTATTTTTTGAAAGGTCGCGGCCCTTTTGTATAATGGATTGATCAGTAAGCTCTCCCTGTAATATATCGCCAAGATGCTTGTTATTTACATCAGTTAAATTATAGCCGGTAATTTTTTCGAACGCATGATTTACCCATTCAATTTCACCTTCGCTATTGTTTATTACAACGCCGCTGGTAGTATTGCTTGCTACTAGTGATAGCATTTCCAGATCCTTTTGGGCCGTGATCCGTTTAGTTATATCAACTATAACCCTTATGTATTTTTCAATTTCGCCCTGTTCATTATAAATAACAGAATTGTTGATTGACAGCCATATTTGCCTGCCATCTTTTCTTGTAGCAAATACATGAACAGAATACGATTGTTTTTTTTGAATTTGCTCATTGTATTGTTCGCGCCCGCCTTTATCATCATCCGGTCCTATTATTACATCAGGTAGCCGCTTGTTTTCAACATCAGCGTGGTTATAGCCCGTTATCTTTTCAAATGCCCCATTTGTCCATATTATCTTGTCGTCAGCATCGCTTATTACTATGCCGTTAACAATTTTACTAGCCACCAACGATAGCCGCTCAAGGTCGGCTAAAATTTTCTTTTGATAAGTAATATCGCGCCCGCTGGCATACCATTTTTCCGCCTTATATATACCGCACCATCCAATCCATTTTACTTTATTATCGGCTGAGATTGTTTGAGTCTCCAGCTCATACGATTGCCCGCTTACTAAGGCCTTCTCAATAAGCGGTACAAATTGCTCCCGGTTGCGGCCAACAACAAAGTCCCAAAGAGAACGCCCAATGGCCTCCCGGGGCTCATAACCTAATATGGTTTTAACAGAATTGTTGATCAGCTCGATATTTGAATCCTTATCGGCTATTAAATGTATCTCGGGCGAACTGTTAAATAAATTAAAAAATTCTTTGTGAACTTTTAATGAGTTTTCAAGCGCCAGCTTTTGCTTCCGCAATACAAAGTGCGACATTATTTCATCAGCCAGTGTACGCAAAGCATCCCGCTGTTCAGGGGTAAGTTTATGCGGAACGGTATCAATTACGCATAAAGAGCCTAATCGATGTCCTTCCGGATCAATAAGCGGCGCGCCGGCGTAAAAGCGGATGTTAGCAGTGCCACTTACAAACGGGTTATGCTTAAAGATTTCGTGCTCGGTCGCATTCTCAATTTCCATTAACTCATCGCTGAGAATGGTATGATTACAAAACGCGTCGCCGCGTGCTGTTTCATTAATATCAAGACCAACTTTTGATTTGAACCATTGCCGTTCCTCATCAATTAATGTAATGAGCGCGATAGGAACCTGGCAAATATAAGACGCTAAACGGGTTATGGCATCGTATTCTTTTTCGGGAAATGAGTCTAAAACATTGTATGAATTAAGCGCGTCTAAACGCTTGATTTCGGAATCAGAAAAAGCCTGGTTTGTTTGAATCATTTATTGTTGGTGCGCTAATCCCGGTATAGCGGAAACTGTTCCGTTAGTTTATGCACTTTTTTACGGATTTTGGTTAAAGAAGTTTCATTTTCGGGGTCTTTTATTACCTCATCTATAAGAACAACAATAGCTTCCATTTGTTTCTCTTTCATTCCTCGTGTGGTTACCGCCGCAGTACCAATACGGATGCCCGAAGTTATAAAAGGCGATTTATCATCATAAGGCACCATGTTTTTATTGATGGTGATATCAGCCTTAACCAACGCGTTCTCGGCAGCTTTGCCGGTTACGTTTTTGTTGCGCAGATCTATCAGCACCAGGTGGTTGTCTGTTCCGCCCGATACGATTTCATAACCGCGGTCGGTAAACGCTTTGGCAATGGCGGCGCCATTCTTTTTTACCTGTAGTATGTATTTCATGTAGCTATCAGACAGTGCCTCGCCAAAGGCAATGGCCTTCGCAGCTATAATATGCTCTAAAGGCCCACCCTGCGTACCCGGAAAAACGGCCATATCCAGCAGGTTTGACATCATCCTGATCTCGCCTTTTGGTGTTTTTAACCCCCACGGGTTTTCAAAATCTTTACCCATCATAATTAACCCCCCGCGCGGACCGCGCAAGGTTTTATGGGTAGTAGTGGTAACAATATGGCAATGCGGCAGCGGGTCGGTTAATAAACCCCTTGCTATTAAACCAGCCGGGTGCGAAATATCAGCCAATACCAGTGCGCCAATTTCATCCGCTACTTTGCGGATAAACTCGTAATCCCAATCGCGCGAGTAAGCCGACGCGCCGCAAATGATCATTTTTGGCTTTTCGGCAAGCGCCACTTTTTTTAACTGGTCATAATCAACGTAGCCGGTATCTTTTCTAACCCCATAAAAATGCGGCTCATATAATTTACCAGAAAAATTAACCGCCGAACCATGTGTTAAGTGCCCGCCGTGCGAAAGATCAAATCCTAATATTTTATCGCCCGGATTAAGGCAGGCCAGCATAACCGCCGCATTTGCCTGCGCTCCCGAGTGCGGCTGTACATTTGCCCATTCGGCATTGAACAGTTGTTTTGCACGTTCAATAGCTATGGTCTCAATTTCATCAACCACCTGGCAGCCGCCATAATACCGCTTGCCGGGCAAACCCTCGGCATACTTATTGGTAGCAACCGAACCGGCCGCTTCCATAACCTGCCTGCTCACAAAATTTTCCGACGCTATCAGCTCTAATCCTTCTTCCTGCCGCTGCTGCTCTTCATCCAGCAGCTTAAATATTAATTTGTCTCTTTTCATATTATTTTAAAAACGGCGCTAAGTTAATAAGATTAGAGATTAGTTAATTGGAGATTAGTTAATTAGTTTAGGGTTGTGAGTAATTTGGTGTTGTTAACATTTGACCTAATCTCCAATCACTAACTTCTAGTCTCTCTCTCCGATATCCAAAAATTATTAAACCCTAACCCTATTTGTATATCTATTAACTCCTGCTGCAGCATTTCAAGCACTGCCAGGAAATTATATACAAAATGTACCTTGTTTTCTGAGTTTCCGGCAATTGCTTTAAAATCCAGCATTTTGTTGATCCGCAACAGGCCGCCAATAGCTTCTTTTTGTCTTTCTATTGTATAGGGATATTGTTCAACAGTATGGGTAATATCCTCGGTACTGTTTGTGTAGTTTTTCATAAGCCGCGCGTACACCATCATTAGTTTATACAAACTAATGATGGCCAATTCCTCTTCGGGGGTGGCAACGCGCTCCGCTTGTTCCAGGTCGTGTTTAATATTGCCACGCCTTTCCTGCATAAACCGTTCATCTTCAAACGGGCGCAGTTCTTCACATAGGTCTTTAAACCGTTTATATTCGATGAGTTTCCTTATCAGTTCATCTTTCTGGTCTATTTCACTTTCGCCGTCTTCTGCATCATAACGGGGCAGCAGCATTTTGGCTTTAATGCGCATCAGCGTTGCGGCTACAAAAATAAACTCGCTGGCCAGCTCAATGTTAAGGCTCACCATCTGGTGGATGTAGTTCAAAAAATCGTCCGTAATACGCGCTATGGGTATATCATGTATATCCAACTCATCGCGTTCAATAAAAAAAAGCAGCAGGTCGAACGGGCCTTCAAACTGGGGTAGCTTTATTTCGAAGCTTTCTTCATCCATAGTTGCGATAAAAATACAATAACAAACAATAAATAGTGTTAATTGTACTTAATTTACCGATTAAACTTGCTTACTTTGCAAGTTAAATATTCTGATTAATATCAATGCAGGTACAAGCCGGTGACTTATTAGGAAAGATAAACTATCCATCTGATTTAAAGAAGCTTGGCGAAGAGCAGCTTGAGCAGGTTTGCCAGGAACTGCGTCAATATATAATTGACATAGTATCGGTAAACGGGGGGCATTTTGCCGCGAGCTTGGGTGTGGTTGAATTGACCGTAGCTTTACAATACATACTAAATACACCGTATGACCAATTAGTTTGGGACGTGGGCCACCAGGCTTATGGCCATAAAATACTTACAGGGCGCCGTGAGGCTTTTCATACTAATCGTATATACGGCGGGCTCAGCGGGTTCCCCAAGCGCTCAGAGAGCGAATATGATACTTTTGGGGTGGGGCACTCTTCAACCTCTATATCGGTAGCACTGGGTATGGCGGTAGCTTCGCAATATAAAGGCGAAACCGACAGGCAGCACGTAGCCGTAATAGGCGATGGCGCCATGACCGCCGGCATAGCTTTTGAAGCGCTGAATCACGCAGGTATTGAAAACTCTAATTTATTGGTGATTCTTAACGACAATAATATGTCTATCGATCCTAACGTCGGCGCGCTCAAGGATTACCTGACCAATATAACTACCTCTAAACCATATAACCGTTTCAGGGATGATATTGCCGGCGTGCTGGCAAAAATATCTTCTATAGGTCCCGACGCCTACACTATGGCGCTTAAAATAGAAAAAAGCAATAAAGGTACTTTGCTTAAGCGAAGCAATTTTTTTGAGGCGCTTAAATTCAGATACTTTGGCCCTATTGACGGGCACGATGTAAAACACCTGGTTAAGGTATTGCGCGACCTGCGCGATATACCAGGGCCAAAACTATTACATTGCATTACCACCAAGGGCAAGGGTTATGCCTTGGCCGAAAAGGACCAGACCAAGTGGCACGCCCCCGGTTTGTTTGATAAGATAACCGGCGAGATAAAAAAAACAAAGCAGGAAAAACCGCAGCCCCCAAAATACCAGGATGTGTTTGGCCATACCATTATTGAACTGGCGGAGAAAAACCCCAAAATAATGGGCATTACACCGGCCATGCCATCGGGCTGTTCGCTTAACCTGATGATGAAGGCTATGCCTAACCGTGCTTTTGATGTAGGTATTGCCGAGCAGCATGCCGTAACGTTTTCGGCAGGTTTATCTACCCAGGGGTTAATACCTTTTTGCAATATCTACTCCAGTTTTATGCAAAGGGCATACGACCAGGTCATACATGATGTAGCTATACAAAAGCTTAATGTGGTGTTTTGTTTAGATAGAGCCGGCATTGCCGGTTCCGACGGACCAACTCATCATGGGGCGTATGACCTGGCTTATATGCGCTGTATACCCAATATGACGGTATCTGCACCAATGAATGAAGAAGAACTGCGCAACCTAATGTTTACCGCACAGCAGGATGATATGGGGCCGTTTGTTATCCGTTATCCGCGCGGAAACGGTGTTATGGTCGACTGGCAGCGCCCGTTTAAAGCTATCCCGGTTGGTAAAGGCCGTAAAATAAACGATGGTGAAGATGCCGCGATATTAACCATAGGGCATATTGGTAATGAGGTTATAAAAGCTATTGCGGAACTAAATGGTGAAGGATATTATCCCGCACACTATGACCTGCGTTTTGTGAAACCACTGGATGAAGCATTGTTGCATGAAGTATTTAAAAAATTTAATAAAGTAATAACTGTTGAAGATGGTTGTGTAGAAGGAGGGATGGGCAGCGCTATACTTGAATTTATGGCCGACAATAACTACAAAGCACAAATAATACGTTTAGGCATACCCGACCGGGTTGTTGAACATGGCGAACAGCCTGAACTCTGGGCCGAATGTGGCTATGATGCCAAGGGTATTGCTACCCAGGTAAGAAACCTTGTAATTAAGCGAAATACACATACAATTGCCAGTTAGAGATTAGAGGTTAGTTAATTAGAGATTAGAGATTAGAGATTAGAGATTAGAGATTAGAGATTAGAGATTAGAGATTAGAGATTAGAGATTAGAGATTAGAGATACATTATGTTAAATAGGTAGGCTTTTTACTTTAATTTAAAAAACAAAACAAGCCCTAATCTCTAATTAACTAACCTCTAATCACTAATTCAATGCGTTCTATAACTGGCAATGTCTGTATACATGGCACGGAACGAACTGCGCAGGCCACACATTATCATAATAGTTTTATCGTTAAACTGGGTGTTCGC
>CAISKH010000586.1 GCA_903885865.1 uncultured Mucilaginibacter sp. | reverse complement strand
ATCATTTTTCATTTGCGCCAATTCTAGAACACAGTTTTCAAGGGTTTCATTTTAATCTCCTCACGTTATTACCCACAACCTCAGCAGGTGGTGGCGTGTAGTCCTTCAAAATAGGATACTTTTCTTCACGCGCCAGCTTGTTTTTCTTCGCCATTTCCGCGATTACTTGCGGCGTGAAAACATGGGCGCGCTTCTCATAAGGATCGTTCATATTTCCTCCAAGATACGTTTTATGTTTATGCCGCCATAGCCAGCAATTCAACAGCGCGATCTTTGATCTTAGCGCCACTGCCGAACCATGCCGAGTTAAGCCGGTTCTCATTGGCGCGTGAGGGCGACCAGTGGTCGTAATACTCCGTCACGGCGTTCAGCATCCCCCACTTGGTCTGCCCGACCAATTCCGCGCCTTTGGCTTCGCCATTGAATAGCGATAGAATTTTGCGGTAGGCGCGATTGCCGGATATGTCATAGCTTTCATCAACACCTTGAATTGTGGGCAACAACAAATTGCTGAGAAAAACATCGGCGCTGACTATTCCTAGTTTTTGCGCTTGCAAGGCTTGAACCATCCCCATGAAAGTGCCAAAGCTGGCTACGGCTTCACCTAGTTGCTGTTTTATTACTTTATGGTCAAAAGCCGTAAGATGGTTAAAAGAAACAGTGTTGGCGTCACTACCACAAGCAGCGCTAAGAGTGTTATTGCAAACAACGCGAATAGTAGTAAAGCGAGCAGTAGTCGCCAAAGAACGATCACAAGAAGAACTAAGAAGCAAAAAACCGCCAATTCCATCATCTTTGCATACCTCGCCAAAGTTACCCGTTTCAGCCAGCGCCCAAAAACGCTTGCCACCGAACAGCGTGCCCGCTGTACGCAACTTAAAACCGTTTTCATCTACAAGATCGCGGAAAAATTCCAAAACCTCGATAGGTTGCACGATGTTATAGCGATCAGATACGATGCCTAATGGTGCATTGGTGTCAGAACGATAAAGCACATTCTGCCCGGGGAAAGGCGCGGTTAATAAGTTATCTTCCGGTGTATATTCTACAAGCGCTTTTTGTACTTCCCAATCCATGCCAGCCGCTACGCTCCACGTTTCAATGGTGGCATCTTCTTCAAGGTCTTGTCCGAGATTATGCCAAGGCGTTTCCCCTACAAAAGCCATTTCGACAAAGCCGTTCTCTCTTATGCTCAATTCATGCGCCATGTTATATTTTCTCCGCTTTAGTTAAAATTTCAATTCTCTCTCTATCCGCTCGCAGAGCGGTGTATCGCTGATGCAACCGCCGTAAAATAGACAGGCGGCGTTCGTTTTTTAATTCTTCTTCCAGCAATGCCAGCACTTCCGCTTCTGAAAGGCTGTGCAAGGTATTGTTAAGTGATCGCCAAGTTAATTTACTCATATTTTGCCTCCGAGAACCCAATGTATCATGTCAAATACTTTTTGACAAGTCTTTTATTCGTTTTTCCAAAAGCCAAACAGCTTTTACGGCTTTGTCATACCGCTTTTGGGCAGCATTATAGGTTTTGTCGCTAAGTTTAAGTTCCTGTTTAGCAACAGCTAATTTTAACTTTATGGCTTCAATTCTGGTCATTTTAATGCCTCTAATGCTAGGGTTGAAATACTGCGTTTATTGGTCAATGATTCTAAAATCTGTTCGTCCACGGTGTTTTCAGTTAATAATAAATAGCACCATACGTTCTGTGTCTGCCCTGAGCGATGCAACCGTCCAATGCACTGTTCATATAGTTCCAGTGACCACGGCAATGACACAAATACTATCTTATTGCCGCCATATTGCAGGTTCAGCCCATGCGCGGCTGATTTAGGATGCAATAGCAGCAGTTCAATATGACCTCCATTCCAGCGTTCTATAGCGTTGGGGCTATCTAAAGTCTGGGCGTGTGGGTAACGCCGCAATAGCTCGGCTAATTCTTCCTTGTAGTTATAGACGAGGATGGTATTAGCTCGCTGATTCTCGGACAATAATTCTTCCAGCAAATCAAAACGATGAGGTGAAAACCATATCGAATTTTGTGTTATCAGGAAATCCCCCGGTTTGTCAGGATTCGGGTGTTTTATAGTGTCATACACGAAGCCTGATGCCATTTGTTGCAACTTGCCTACTACTACCCCCGCGTTGAGCGCCGTGATAGTGGCCTCCGTGAAATCCACAGAGAAGTTCTTTTTCATTTCTTTATAAGGTACAGGATCAGACAACTCACAATACAATTTCACTGTATGCAAGGGTGGTAGCTTGTCGCGATACTCGGCATTATCCAGTACAAAAGTAGCGGGCTTAATGCGCTCCATGACCTGCTCCAAAGCCCAGTACACTGGCTCCCATTGCCCAAACTCACGATTAACACAGATAAAATATTGCTGTAAAAAGCGATTTTTTGATTTACCAAGCAAGGACGCATCCACTATTTTGCATTGCCCGAACACGTCCTCTAACCCATTGCTGGTAAAGGAACCAGTCAATCCCCATCGCGTATTCACGTTGCCTATTTGTTCCAAAAGCGCTTTATAGCGCTTGCCACTTGGATTTTTTAGCTTGGTCAATTCGTCAAATACGATGCCGTCAAAGGGTAGCGGTGAAGGTAGGGATTGAAGATTGTCATAGTTAGTGACTACTATTTGCGTATTAGCGTTGAACGCTGCTTCACGCATTTTAGGTGTACCTACTGCAATGGATATAGTAAGATCAGGTGCCCATAAATCGCGTTCTTGCTTCCATACATGAGTACAAACGCGTTTCGGTGCCACCACCAGCCAACGCTGGATATGACCGTCATCGAGCATGGCTTGCATAGCGGTTAAAGCAGCCGCAGTTTTCCCTGCGCCAACAGGAGCCAGAATCATGGCGCGATCATTTTCGTACAAAAAATCAACGGCTTTTTCTTGATACTCTCTTAATTTCAAAGCCCTTTCCTCGCATACATCCATTCGTTTATATCTTCCTTTGATCGTAGACAAGCATAAGTTTGCCGCAATGCAATAACATCGGCAGCAAAAAGTGTTTGTAATTTGGATAGCTTTCCTTTAGCCTGTTTGATCTCTACGAACCAAGTAGAACCGTCAGGCAGACAGGCGATACGATCAGCCACGCCGTTTTGCGTTACTGACCTGAATTTATAGGTTTTTCCCCCGAGCATAAGGACTGCCCAGATGAAATGCTGTTCTATGCTGCGTTCTGAAGTGTTCATGGGGAATCAATATATAGCATAAAAAACTATTTGACAAGTTTGTTTAATGTGATACATTGAGCGTTCAGATTAAATTAACCTAAAAAGGGCGAATAATGAAACACTCAAGCATCGTTGGTGGTTCCACTGCTTCCCGCGTAATCAACTGCCCCGCATCTGTTAATCTCGTAGCTAAAATGCCCCCGCAACCATCCAGCAAATACGCTGATGAAGGCACTTTGTTACATAACGCTATGGCTGAAATACTCGATCATGGATTAGCCGCTGAAGAAGTATTGGGCATGACCTATAAAGAGCATGTACTGACGCAAGACCTTCTGGATGACAAAATTCTCCCTGCGCTATCTAAACTCAGTGAACTAGACCCTAAAGGCGAAATGGAGTTCACGCCTGAAGTCAAAGTTGATTTTGGCGATTTTATGCCGGGGGTTTTTGGTTCGTCCGATTTGATAGGGCGGCTTGATAATCGCGCTTTAATACTTGACTGGAAATTTGGGTCTGGCGTATTAGTGGAAGCTGAAGAAAATATGCAGGGGCTATTCTATGCCGCCGCTGCCATGCGTACCCCTGCACTCTCATGGGTATTTGACGATGTTACAGAAGTGGATATTGCTATCATTCAACCCCCCGCCATGAAAGTATGGCGCACTACCGTCAAACGCATCAAACAATTTGAAAAACAACTCATAGCCGCTGTGCGCGAATCAAAGCACAAGGATGCCCCTATGAGCGCCGGGTCGCATTGCCGCTGGTGCGCGGCTAAACCGCTGTGTCCGTTGATGACCGGCGCGGTGGATCGTATGATTACCACGCAGTTAGCGAATATAAACCCCGAACAAATAGGGGCATTTTTAACTCAAGCTGAAATTGTTGAAGAATGGATAGCGGACGTAAGGAAATTGGCCCATCAATTACTGGAAACTGATATTAAAGTACCCGGTTATAAGCTGGTAGCTAAACGTGCATCACGGCAATGGGCCAGCCCCGATAAAGCCATTATTAAATTAACAGCTTTGGGCTTAGAACTTAACGAACTGATTATGGAACAACTGATTTCACCGCCGCAAGCGGAGAAAGTGCTTAAAAAGCATGGCCTTCAACTGCCTGATGAATTGGTTATTTCTGTCAGTTCGGGGAGTACGCTTGCCGAGGATTCTGATCCTCGCCCGGCGGTGTTGCAAATTGGACGCCAAATTTCTGACGCCCTTTCTAAATTAAATTAAAAGGATATTAAAATGTCAAATGTTACAGTATTCAAAAACGCAGGGCTGCCAGCATTGAAGGATTTGGCAGAAGGGCTACGCGCTAACGCAAAAATCACAGGTGGCGCGGATATACTTATCAAAATGGATAAGACAGGACACTGGACTTATGGGGTAGATCAGGTTGAAATTGAAAAAGATTCGCTTTGGGTAGTCAACCCTTTCTCATTCATTCATGGGTATGTTGCATGGGGTGATGGTGAATTGTTGGGGGAGAAGATGGTTAAGATCACACAACCCTTACCTGAATTGCAGGAAGCCCCTGCCGGTGCCCGCAAAGGTTGGGAACAGCAAATTGGTTTTTCAATGGTCTGTATTACGGGCGCTGATGAAGGGGTAGAAGTACGCTTTGCCACCGCTTCTGTTGGTGGTCGTCGCGCAGCGCAAAAGTTGGGAAGTGAAATTGCCACACATATTATGGCTGAGCCAGAAACGCCTGTCGCTACTGTTGCATTGGGCACTGAGCACTATATCCATGATCGCTATGGCAAGATATTCACGCCTGTTTTTGAAATTATGAAGTGGGCGACAATGGATAACACTGACCCCGACCAACCTAAACTAGAGGTAGATACAACTGCAACTGAAAAGGTCGAAAGTGCAAATTCTGAAGTGGCTGCTGGTCGCCGTCGCAGGACAGTCTAGTTCTAACCACTGCCGCCGCCTTCTTGTGGCGGCAGTTTTTTCCTTTGTGGAGCAATTATGTCAATTCTTTGGATTGATTACGAAACTAGAAGTCGCTGCGATTTGCCCTTATCAGGCGCATATAATTACGCCCAACACGCGTCTACTGATGCGTTGTGCATCGCTTATGCCTTTGACGATGAAGAAGTGCAGTTGTGGTTGCCTACTGATCCTTTTCCTTATGAAGTCGCAGAACATTTCAAGGCGGGGCATCAAATTCGGGCGCATAACGCGGCCTTTGATCGCCTCATTACTTGGTATGTAGTCTGTCCTCAATATAATGTACCAGAACCCGCATTGGAAAGCTGGTATTGCACCGCAGCACAAGCCCGCGCAAATTGTTTCCCGGGATCGTTAGAGGACGTAGGCCGCTTTGCGGGCATGGGCATGAAAAAAGATTTTCGTGGGGGGTATCTCATTCGGCAGTTAAGCATCCCCAATAGCGAGGGTAAGTTTAGCAATGACCCTGAATTGTTAGCTGAAATGTATGACTATTGCAAGCAAGACGTTCGCGCTATGCGAGCGGTCAGCCTTGCCATGCGTCAATTAACTGATGAAGAATTAAGCGATTATCACCTGAATGAAAAAGTTAATGACCGCGGTGTGCTGGTGGACGTTCCTTTGGCGCTGGCAGCTAAACGATACGCAGACATTGAGTTAAAAGAAGTGGAAACTTTGGTGCAGGATATTACTGATGGTGCTATCACCAGTGTCAGAAGCCCAAAAATGCGTAAATGGGTGCAAGCGCGACTTGGGCCAGAAGCCTTGAAGTTAATGACGGTCTATATAGGCGGCGAAGCCAAGCAATCTGTTGATAAAACAGTACGAACTAACCTTCTTGCGATGGCTGAAGAATACCCCGATGAAGTGCCATATTCTGTAGCCGATGTATTGCAATGCGCCACGGATATTTGGGCATCAAGCGTAGCCAAGTTCACACGCATGGCTAATCTGGCTGATGTGGAAGATCATCGGGTGCGCGGAGCGTTTATGTTCAATGGCGGCGGGGCTACGGGTAGGTTATCATCCATTGGTTTACAGCTACAGAATATGGCACGAAAAACCGCTGACGATCCTGTAGCAGTGCGCGAAGCTATGCTCAGTAACCTGCCGCTTGTGCCTGCTCACGGTATTAGTGTTAGTGAAGTGCTGAAAGGTATGCTGCGCCCCGCGCTCATACCCGCCGAGGGTAACGTATTTGTTGTGCTTGATTGGGCATCTATTGAAGCCCGCCTTAATCCGTGGCTGTCTAATAGCCCATTAGCTGCTGAATTACTTGAAGCATTTGCAGCGGGCAAAGATATATACGTTCGTGAAGCCTCAAAAATGTTTTTCACGGCTGAATCGGAGATTAATAAGGGGCAGCGTCAAGTAGGTAAAGTGTCTATACTCGCTTGCGGATACGGGGGCGGCGTAAAAGCATTTTCAGCTATGGGGCGACTTTATGGCCTTGTTATGGATGACACCCAATCTCAAATTACTGTAAATACTTGGCGTAGATTAAATCAATGGGCAGTGCAATACTGGTACGAAATAGAAGAAGCTTATACCCGCGCCATGCGAAATCCGGGGTATGAGTTCACCGCAGGGCGCGTTACCTATCTCTATGACGGCGTGCATCTTTGGTATATGCTTCCATCAAGGCGCGCGTTGTGCTATCCCTTCGCAAAACTTGATGATGACGGCATTACTTATGCAAAAGCCGCATGGAAAGCCAAATCCGACGATAAAGAATGGCCCAGAGCGCGGCTTTGGCATGGTATAGCCGTTGAAAATATCTGCCAAGCCGCTGCTAATGATTTATTACGCAATGCCTTACGTCAGATTGATAATGTAGTATTGACGGCGCATGATGAAATTGTCATTGAGTGCAAAGAAAAAGAAGCGGAAAAAGTGCTGCACCGAACCAATCAAATCATGTGTACGCCGCCGCCGTGGTGTTCTGATCTGCCACTGGCAACTGAAAGCAAGATAATGTCACGATATGGCAAATAGCGAAAAGCCCACCCCAATAAGGAGTGGGCTTTTCTGACCAAACTAGCAGGGGAACTAAAATGGCTGGACAAATAATATCACAGATTGATTTTGTTGAGTATTTACAAGGATTGGCAGCAGAAGGCGAAACCAGCCTGATTGTGCGGCAAAAAGAAAAGATGAAGCAAGGACTACCCCTGCTGCATTTGGACAACACGCCGCAATATGTATGGATGCCCTCTCTGCCGGAGAATTTTACCGTTCGCGGGCAAGGTTCATGGTATGGCAATACTGGCTCCTATTTATTGGAACGGTTCGTTGACGGCAAACTATCCGCATCAGCGGCTAATTGCGAATATGTCTTGGTTATGGTGCTGGATGACATAGGCACCAAATCCAAAGAACCTCCTTTGCCCCCCACATGGAAAATTGAAACGTCCTCCGGCAATCAGCAATGGGGCTATGCTTTCACCGTGGATGGCGCACCCACCAAAAATGACTTCAGCGCCGCAATCAAAGCTATTGCAGCAGCGGGCTTTACGGATAAAGGCGCTATCAATCCGGTGCGTAACTTCCGCATCCCCGGCTCTGTCAACCTGAAGCCCGGCAAGAATAACTTTGAATCCAAACTATTGGAGTTCCACCGCGAGCGTGAGTTTACTTTAGATCAAATCTGCACCGCCTTGGGTGTGGTGCCGGGCGCTGCTGATACCACAGGCACCCACACCATTCATTTAGCTGACGATGGCGGCGATGATGTATTGGCATGGCTATCCGAGAATAACGAAATCATCGAGGACGGCAATACGGCGGGCTGGTATGGAGTGCTATGCCCCAATGCGGACGCACATACGGATAGCAATCCTATGGCGCGGTATCATCCCGCTTCACGTTCATTTTGTTGCTGGCATGAACATTGCCAGCATATTGATTCCAATAAGTATCTTGAAATTGTCGCCGATTGGGGCGGCCCGCGGCGAACCCCCGGCGTACGGGCCGAATTATTAACCAATGCTTTCACAACAGCTTTGGCTGACCTCACACCTGAAGGTATGTTCGCTCGCAGAAACGATACTTTACTTGAGGAAATGGAAGCGCGGGAATTAGGGCGTGTGAAAAAAGAGGAGTGGCATACCCGTTTCGCCTATGTTATTGCTAATGATTCCTATTTCGATCTTGAGTTCAGGCGCGAATTGTCGCGTGGGGCTTTTAATGCCATATTTCGCCATGTACCTTGCAATTCTGTCCATACCAACAACCGGCGCGTAGAGGCATCCATACATTTTGATGAGCGTCGGGAAGTACAAGGCGCTGCATTGCTAACCAATCTCACCTACGCCGCCGGTGAAGGGGTATTCGTGGGGATGCAAGGCGATAAATACGGCAACCGATGGGTCAATGCCCGTCCTGATATATCCGCACAGGGTGGGGGGGATATATCCTTATGGCTTGATCTATTGCACAAGCTGGTGCCCATAGAGCGTGACCGCGAGCATATCCTAGATATTATGGCGTTCAAATTAAAGGAACCAGCCATCAAGATCAATCATGCGGTGCTTCATGTGGGGGATGAAGGCTGCGGCAAGGATTCCCTGTGGGCACCTTTCATCTGGTCGGTCTGTGGCCCTTATCTTAAAAACCGCGGGTATATGGATTCGGATACCATCGGCTCGCAATGGGGCTACGATCTTGAATCTGAAGTGCTTATTATCAACGAATTAAAAGAGCCGGACGCCGCTTCGCGCCGGGCTTTGGCTAACAAGCTGAAGCCTATTATCGCAGCGCCCCCTGAAATGCTGAACATTAACCGCAAGGGTCTGCACCCCTATCAAATGGCGAATCGCGGGTTTGTTCTGGCATTTTCCAATGAGCAGATACCCATTACCTTGGCATTGCAAGATCGCCGCTGGTTCTGCATATTATCCGAAGCCCCAAAGATGGCTGACGAAGAAGGTGCCGCCATGTGGCGCTGGTTCAACCAAGGGGGATTCGCTCAAGTGGCGGCCTATTTATGGACGCGCGATGTATCAGCGTTTCTGCCCGGCGCGGCCCCTGCCACCACAGAATACAAACTCAATCTGATCGAGCATGGACGCTCACCGGCTGAGGGGCATATCATTGAAATGATACGCAACAAGCTAGGAGAGTTCGCGCACGGCATTATCAGTAGCCCGTTCCACCCGGTCTGTGATCGCTTGGCAGGGTCTATTCCTCATGGGGTAAAGGTTCCCCCCGCCGCATTGCTTCACGCGCTTAAAGAGGCAGGCTGGCGTGATTGCGGGCGGATATGCTCCACTGAGAATAGTTCCAAAAAGCATATCTTTGCCGAGCCATCTGTGGTGGCGGGCATGAATAGTTCGCAAATCCGCAATCTTGCGGAGCCTAAATGGGATAGCAATAAGGTAGTAGCAATTACAGGAGGGACACTAAAATGATTCACGCTATAATGATATGCCCACTCAATAGAAAAGGTAACAAAATGAAAAAAATACTTTTTGTTTTATTTTTTATTTCTTTAAATGCTCATTCAGCAAACATTGGAATTTGTAAAAATCAAGAATACGCTTTATGCGCTGCTTCTGCTGCAACTCCTACTGGAAAAACCATAACGGTTCAAGGAAAAACTTTTCGAGAAGGTGTGGCAGTTTGCCCGATTTTGACTGGGGATTCTATTGCCAATTT
>CAISKH010000585.1 GCA_903885865.1 uncultured Mucilaginibacter sp. | reverse complement strand
TTAAATTTGATTATGGAAACAATCGTTATACACCCCGAGAATGAAGCGCAACAAAAAGCGCTGCAAGTGATTTTAGACGGCTTTAAGGTTCCGTATGAAAATGAGCCGCCTTCTGATGCAACCGAATACCTGCTTTCTACCGAAGCAAACAAGCACTGGTTAAATACCGCTATGGAAGAAGCAAAAAGAGGAGAAGGTAAAAAAATTAAGTTGGAAGATCTTTGGAAGTAGAGATTGTTTACCTACCCAGAGCCGAAGCAGATTTGCTATATTGGAAAAAATCCGGCAATAAGGTTATTCAGCAACGTATAGGCAAACTTATTCAATCTATTTTAGACACTCCTTTTGAAGGGATAGGGAAACCTGAACCTTTAAAGTATGATTATACTGGTTGGTGGTCCCGCCGTATAAATGAAGAGCACAGGCTAATATATCAGGTAGAAGAGGGACAAATCACTATTGCGCAAATGCGCTTTCATTATTAATGCCTTTTCAGAGCCTTACCACAATATTATAAGCGGTGTCTTTATCCTTATATGCAACACTAAAATTATTTTCATTAAAATTAACTAACTGAAATTTATTAATATTTTTTTCACCTTGAAATTCAGCTTCAATATAAACAATACCATTATCATTTAATAAATTATCAATTCTAAATAATTTATTGATATCGTCTTGCGATACATCGCTATCACTACCACCTAATTTATACTGTTTTTCTGCAGAAAATTTTGTTTTCGTGCCTACTAATCTTTTAAACTTATCAAGATCGGGTAAGATATTTGAATAGGCTATACCAGTTAAGTTGGTTTCGGACGGAGAACCTGAATAATAACCAATTTTATTCCCTTCTGTTCGTTGGTTTGATAAATAGATAATATTGGCACCGAGCATAGCAGCTTGAATTTTAAATTTACGATACGCTCTTTCTTTAACTCTTTCCTGATTGGAAAGGGTGGTAGTTCCTTTCGCTTTAGAACTCACATCACCTAACTTATACGGACCTCTAACCTCACTTTCAACGGATGTTATAGTTACTTTATCATAGTCCATTACATTAGCAATGGTTTTATAAGATGTTGATTCAGCAAACGTTTGTATTCTGCCGCTCTTGAAAATTATTTTTTGTACTGTATTCTTATAAACAGTATTAATAACATCTTCACCAGGGAATGTGTATTTAACAGCATCTGGGGTAATCTCTTTAATTGTACATGCAATCTTTTGATTGTTTACAACTACAGTATCGGCTTGTGCATAACAAAAACCTGTTGTGGTAAAGATTAATATAAAAGAGGCTAAAATTTTTCTCATTGGACAAAAGTCGAGCTAACAAAATGGCATAACGTGTTTATAATGAAACATTTCAAATATATTTTAATTTCTTTGTAATCCAAATGCACTTTTAATTTAATAATTTAAATACAATAATTGAAATAACCAAGTGATTGATTTTTTCTATATTAGCTATTCATGTCAAAAAAAATACTCCTCTTATTCACCTGCATTATCTGCGCCCTAACAGCCTTCGCCCAAAAAATTCAAACCCCATCTGAATTTTTAGGTTACCCTCTTGGCTCCCAGTTCACCTATCAGTACCGCATTGTTGAGTACTTTAAATACGTTGCCCAGCAATCAAAAAATGTAAAGCTGGTGCAGTATGGAACTACTAACGAAGGGCGGCCATTGGTGGTCCTATTTATTGCATCCGACGAACATATTGGCAAGTTAGAAGATATCCGTAAAAATAACTTAGCATTTGCTGGATTAGCAGCAGACAATAGTGGCAGTAGCACTATACAAACTGCTACTGCTTTTGCCGCTGCTACTACCAACGCTCCTGTAATCGTCTGGCTAAGCTACAACGTCCATGGTAATGAGCCATCATCAAGCGAAGCGGCTATGCAAACATTGTTTGACCTGGTCGACCCGACTAATACCGCTACAAAAGAATGGTTAAAAAACACGGTGGTAGTTATCGACCCGTGCTTAAACCCCGACGGGCATGAGCGGTATGTTAATTTTTATAACTCGGTAAAAGGCAGCGCGCCTGATGCCGACCCCTCATCGCGGGAGCATACGGAGCCCTGGCCGGGGGGCAGGGTAAACCATTATTATTTCGACCTGAACCGCGACTGGGCATGGCAAACACAAAAAGAAACGCAGGCCCGCGTAGGGCTGTATAATTCGTGGCTGCCGCAGGTGCATGTTGATTTTCATGAGCAAGGCTATAATTCACCCTATTATTTCGCGCCCGCCGCCGAGCCATTTCATCAGGACATTACCGCATGGCAAAAGGAGTTTCAAACAACCATAGGGAAAAACAACGCGAAGTATTTTGATAAAAATGGCTGGCTGTATTTTACCAAAGAGGAATTCGACCTGCTTTACCCTTCGTATGGCGATACTTACCCGCTTTATAACGGATCCATTGGCATGACCTATGAGCAGGGCGGGATAGCCGCTGGGTTAGCGGTAACTACCCGTATGGGCGATGTGGTAACATTGAACGACCGTATAGCCCATCATCATTCAAATAGTTTAAGTACTATTGAAACCGCGTCGGCCAATGCCCAGAAAGCAGTAGATGAGTTTAAAAAGTATTTTGATAACAGCCGAACAAACCCTGTGGGCGAATACAAAACGTACGTAATTAAGAATGATAACCGCGACAAGATCAATACGCTGGCTGAATTGCTGAACCGCAATGGCATACAATATGGCTACGGTATAAAAAGCAGCGCGTCAGGCTATAACTATATTACCGGCAAAACAGAACAGTGCGATATTAACCCCAATGATATGGTGATAAGCGCCTACCAGCCAAAATCGGTATTGCTGCATGTGCTGCTGGAGCCTAAAACCTTTGTTGCCGACTCTAATACCTACGATATTACAGCATGGTCATTACCTTATGCTTATGGCTTGCAAGCTTATGGTTTAAAGGATGCGATAAAACCTGTTCCCCAAAAAACGGTAAGTGCAGTGTCGCAGGCCGCAACAGTTAAACAACACGCCTATGCCTATATAGCTACATGGCAATCGGTAAATGATGTTAAGTTTTTGGCGGAACTATTAAAGAAAGGCATAAAAGTGCGTTATGCCGAAACACCGTTTGAAGCCGGAGGAAAAAGATTCGGGGCTGGGTCGCTTATAATTGCCAGGGCCGGGAACGACAGTGGAAATTTTGATGATAATGTATTAAATACCGCCCTAACCTGCGGGCGTGAACTTACTGCTTTAACGACCGGCTTTGTTGACAAGGGGGTAGACCTTGGCTCAAATTTTATCAAATACATACACCCCCCCAAAGTGATGCTGGTAAGCGGAGAAGATGTTTCGGCAGAGAATATGGGCGAGGTATGGCATTTTTTCGATCAGCAGCTGGGCTACCCCGTAACGCTGGTTAATTATAAAAACATGGCCCGCGTTAAGCTGGGCGATTTTGATGATATTATTTTTCCGGAGGGTAATTATGATGATTTCCCTTCGGATAAAGTGCAAAATTGGGTAAGAGATGGCGGGAAATTAATAGCGATGGGAAGTGCGGTTGCACAACTGGCCGGTAAAAAAGGGTTCGATATTAAGAAAAAAGATAAGGATACCGTTAAAAGTAAACCGGAAATAAAATTTTATGAGGACCGGGACCGCGAAATTATAAAATCGAGCGTACCCGGAGCTATTTATAAAATGAATTTGGATAATACCCATCCGCTCGGCTACGGTTTTCCTAAATATTATTATACGCTTAAGCTGAGTGATGATATTTACAGCCTTTTAGGCGATAGTGGATGGAATATCGGCACTGTAAAAAAAGACGCGTACGTTTCGGGTTTCGTAGGGCAAAAAAGCAGGGAAAAGATAAAAGACGGCCTGTTGCTCGGTGTGCAAAGCATGGGCAAGGGGTCGGTGGTCTATATGGTTGATGATCCCTTGTTCCGTAGTTTTTGGGAAAACGGCAAGCTATTGTTTGGCAATGCGGTGTTTATGACCCCCTAACCTCCTAAAGGCGGAACAATAGCGCACAGGCTTTTACAACCGCATAAATGCTCCCCCTTTAGGGGGCTGGGGGGTTAATTCCCCCCTCCCGCTCTTCCTTTTTCATCTTCGGCGCCGCCGCGGTGCTCGCGTTTCTTAATTTTTGAGTTGCCAAAGTTGTACGTGAAGTTAAGCTTTAGCAAACGTGTATCAGACTTTTGTTTAATAGTGAAGTTGTTGGTAAGCTCGTTGCTGCTCAGGTCATTGCGGCGCATATTGAAAACGTCGTCCATAGCTAATTTAATATTGAGCTTTTTATTAGCGAACGAGCGGCTTACGCCTGCATCAATTTCTTCGCGGGCATATAAATGGTATATACCATAAGTTAAGGGCGTATGATAATTTCCCGATATTTCGACTTTAAAACTGCCAAAAAGTAAATTTTGCGTGGTACGGAATACAAAGGCTGCTTGTCCGTTATCTACATTCCCGCCCATAAAACCGTTTGATTTAAAACCCAGGTAAAAGCCATTAAAGTTAAAATTGCCCGTCCACCAGTTAGTAATAGTATAGGGTGAGTAAATATTAATATTATAACTGTTTTGCACTTCGAGATTATCGTGTGTTTCGAACGATTTATTGCCTTGCGTAAGTATCAGCTCGGTAATTACATCCGTAGTTTTGCTGTAGCCTAAGGTTACGTTAATGGTTTTGTTATAAGTGTAACTAAATTCAAAATTATTGGTGTACTGCGGTTTTAAAAACGAGTTACCCTGCGAATAGGTGTAGGGATCTAAATAATACACAAAGGGATTCAGGTTATCATAATCGGGCCGGTCAATACGGCGGCTGTAGGAAAAACCTATTTTATTCTTTTTGTTTAGGGTGTGGTTAATAAAAACACTGGGAAAAAAGTTAAGGTAACTGCGGTCGACTGGTGGGCTGCCTAACAGGTTTGCGTCAGATTGGGTGTACTCGGCCCGTAAACCAGCCTGGATTGAGCCGTTTTTAAATTCCTTGTTCAGGTTAACATATCCGGCGCTTATCTTTTCGGTATATATAAACCTGTTGGTGCGGGCTGTATCGTTTACAAAAACGCCGTTTGTTAAGGCCTTTTGTGCCTGCAGGTCGTTATCAGTTTTAACACTGCTAAATTTTACGCCCGTTTCAAGTTTTATGGTTTTACTCAATGGTTTGGTATAATCAGCCTTGCCCGAGCGTATGTCAATTTTTGACGGGGTTTGGTTACTGAGTAATTGCGGCGGATGCTGTATGCTACCATTAGCGAGGAAATAGTTGGTAGTGTATTGCGCTATCGAATTATTATTAAACTTCGAATAATCAAGGTCAATACTTAATTCCTGGCCAAGGGTGTCTAATTTAT
This sequence comes from uncultured Mucilaginibacter sp., assembly GCA_903885865.1. Lineage (GTDB taxonomy): Bacteria > Bacteroidota > Bacteroidia > Sphingobacteriales > Sphingobacteriaceae > Mucilaginibacter. Next base: position 3,795 of record CAISKH010000585.1, on the reverse strand, counting down.
AACGGTCGTTTAAATTAAGGGCAAAGTTCCTGTAGGTCTGGTTAATGGACGATGTTGTGTTTAATGACGAATCGGCAATACCCAATGTTTTACCTATCATAGTGCTGTTATAATTGCCGTCGTTTTCGCTGTTTGAATAACCGCTTACCACAAATCCGATAGTATTTTTGCTGGTCATATCATAATCTGCCCCCACATTATAATTATTATAATGATTGGTTTGGTTCATGGTTGATGTTTGCGAAAAATAAGTTTGCTTACCCGTATTATCGGTTATTATCCGCTCAATATCAAAGGTTCGGTAACGTGGGTTATCGCCGCGACTAAAAGTGCCAAACAGGTTTAGATCGCCTTCCTTATGGTTCAGGTTAAGGCTCATATTATCTCTCGGGTTTTTGCTATAGCCGCCGCCAACGGTAGCGCTGCCATTTGTGCCGCTTTGCTTATTCTTCTTTAATATAATATTGATGATACCCGAATTACCCGCTGCGTCATATTTGGCCGAAGGGTTGGTGATTATCTCAATAGATTTAACCGTACTGCCGTCGGTCGAGCGCAGCAAGGTAGCCAGTTGCGCCGATGATAAATAAGTAAGCTTGTCGTTTATCATAACCGTAACACCCTGTTTGCCGTTCAGGGTAATATTATCGTCTTTGTCAACGTCGACGCCGGGCGCTTTTTGCAAAATTTCGAAGGCCGTATTGCCCGCTGCCAAAACGCTGTTTTCAATATTCATTACGGTGCGGTCTATCTTTCGCTCAATCAGCGGCCGGGTAGAAGTAATGGTAACCGCATTTAAATTATTCGTGCCCGGGCGCATTGTTAAAACAGGAACGTTAAAACTGATTGCGGCAGCCGTAATTACAAAAACAGGGCTTACCGTTTTATTATAGCCCATGTTAGTTGCCCTAATTATGTAATCGCCTGGTTTAATACCGTCAAACACATAAGCGCCGGCATCATTGGTTAAGGTGCCCTTTACTACGGTAGAGTCTTTGGCTTTTAGTAAACTAACCGTAGCGTAATCCATAGGGGCGCCCTGTTCGTTTACCAGTTTTCCTGATATGGTTGAGCTGGTAACTTGTGCAAATCCGCTTAAAGTGACACTAGTTAATAATAAAGTGAAGTATATTGTGGTAATTATTGATCTCATAGTAATAAATGTTCAGGCAATAAAAGGCCTGTAAAAGAATTTTCGTTCTTTTTTAGTTAAGTAATTAAGTTTTGAGTTTTATTAGCCAGTTAATAATATTTATTGTGCCAGCTATTATTGCAATGCGTTTGTTTTAACCCTGTGGCAATGTTTTTATATAAGATGCACAAAAGAGGGTAAAGGTTACAAACTAATTTAATTTTTTAATGCGGGGAAAAAAGTAACCACCACGTCATTATAGAAAGAAAAGGGCGCAACTGCCTGTTTACAGCGAATGCGATCAATGTGCCGAACGTTATGTGTTTCGGCGTTCTTGTTATGTAAAACACTGTTACTATAAAAAGGTATAATAAGCCCGCTAAAAATCAGCAGGCTTATATACCTTATATATAGGACAAAATGTTTCATTATTTTGCTTTTACAACTTTTACCGTATCTATTTTTGCTTTTGGTGTAACCAGCGTATCTACTTTACATTCCAGGCCCGTAGCAGTCATTATAAATGCTGCCGATTTTGCGTCAGGCTGTTTGTTGGTTTGTTTACACTCGTTAATATCAATGTCTCTTACAAAATCACTAAGCTTATCGTCAATTACCACTACCGAGTTTAGAGGTACTTTTAAAATAAGTTCAATATGCTGCCCGTACCATGATGTGCCCGCCAATCTTTGCAGTGTACGGTCAAAAGTTAAAACCGAATCCTGTTGAACAAACCTATAGCTTGTATTGCGCGCGTTTAACAACGCATCTTCGTAGCGACGGCCCTGCGAATGGAAGGTTTCAACCAGGACCGGCTGGCTCACATCGCTTTTTTCTATCGTGATGGAAACATTTTCCCGTTCAAAATCTTCAAACGTATTGTATTTATCATAAGTAATGGTCATGTCTTTGAAGTTCGATTTCATATTCAGGCGTATGCTATCCTGGTGTGAGAAATACCTTATATCATTTAATTTTAAGTAATAGGTATTATGCGGGGTAGGTTTTATATTGATAGTTTGATTAAAACTGGCCGATGAACGAAAGCCCGCAGCTATTTTTGACCCGTAAAAGACCAATACGCCCAGCGCAAACAACCATACTATTAACATAAGCGCCCCAATACTTTTATCAATTGAGCGGGTGTTAAATATTCCCTTTAGGGTTATTAATGCAATAGTTAGCACCGGTATAACCGCAACTATAAAAGCAGATATATATATACGGTTTGCAAATTGGTTTTCTATTACGCTTAATGGAAACATATGAACAGGTGCCCTGCCCCATACTTCGGCTAAACCCAGGCAAACCACTAATGCTATGGTGCCTGCCAAACAGGCCAGTAATATAAATACACCTACCATTTTAACAAACACTTTACCTACACCTTGAAGAAACTGCCCCATATGGTGAAAAAACTCTCCGGCAAAATCCCTCATTTTATAGGCGACGGGTTTTGCCTCCTCCTGTAAGTTAGACAAATGGTTTTTTAACGCGCCCATTTCTTCCTCAAAGTTTTCTTTAAAACCCTGCAGGTTTAGCTTTTTGCCTTTCATGGCCATCCTGTCGCCGCGGGTAATGGCCTTGGGTATAACTATCCATAGTATTATATACAGTATTAAACCTGTTCCGCCAAAAACTATGGCCAGGGCAAACGCCAGCCTTACCCAAACGGCTTCAATATTAAAATAATTGGCCAGGCCGGCACAAACGCCGCCTATTAAATGATCATCAGGGTCGCGAAACAGGGTGCGTGTTCCGTTATTAAAGGCGTAGCTGGTATGCGCGGCGGGGTCCGCTTCCTCTTCGGCGGGTTCAAAATCATCAACGGTGCCCATTTGTTCAATAACCAGCTTTACATCCTGATCAACAATAACCTGTTTGTTCTCTTTGGCCAGTATATCAGCAAACATTTCGGCTATGCGGTTTTCAATATCGGTGGTGATCTCAAGACTATCTGCCGAGTTTAAAAAATGACGTTTTACGTCCGTCATATAATTTTTTAGTATTTCGTAGGCATCCTCTTCAATATGAAATACAGTGCCGTTTATATTTATAATAATTGTTTTGTTCATGATATTATGGTTTATCGGTTTGGTTTGTCATTTTTTCCAATAGCAGTTTGTACGGCAAAGGCAAGCTCCTGCCAGGTTTTATCCAGTTGTTCAAGCATTTTTCTGCCTTCATCAGAAAGCGTATAATACTTACGCGGCGGCCCTGAGGTTGACTCGACCCAGTTATAAGTAAGCAGGCCGTTATTTTTTAAACGGGTTAACAGGGGATATAAGGTGCCCTCAACGACAAGCAATTGCGCCTTTTTAAGCTCGGCAATTATATCAGAGGCGTAGGTTTCGTCGCGGGCTATAATGGATAGTATGCAATACTCCAGTATACCCTTACGCATTTGGGTTTGTGTGTTTTCAGCAATCATATCACAAAGATATATGTTTAAAAATGTATTATGCAATACCAAGTACTAAAAAAATGAAAATTTCTCAATAAAATATTCTTTCGAAAAAAAAATATTTTGTTTTTAACGATTTTATTTGTGTTTTTGATAGCGGAACACTACTTTTATAATTAATTAACTATTAACTGATCTTATTATTAACAAACATGAAAAAACTTCTACTAGTAAGTTTGTGTTTTCTGGTGTTATGCAT
>CAISKH010000584.1 GCA_903885865.1 uncultured Mucilaginibacter sp. | reverse complement strand
CTTTATGAGTAATCTTTGTTAATTTGGCTCCGCTTACACAATGAAGATATTATACGCCATACAGGGAACCGGTAACGGGCACATAAGCAGGGCACGCGAAATAGTGCCGCTGCTTCAACAGTATGGCGAGCTCGACCTGCTGGTAAGCGGCACCGAAGCCGAGGTAAGCTTATCGCAGCCGCTTAAATACAGGTTTCACGGGTTTAGCTTTGTGTTCGGCACCAACGGCGGCGTTGATAAATGGGCCACCTATAAAATAATGGACCTGCCGCAGCTATGGCGCGATATGCATAGTCTGCCGCTAAAAGATTACGACCTGATCATTAATGATTTTGAACCGGTTAGCGCCTGGGCATGTAAGCTGCAAAACCGGCAATCGGTATCATTGAGCCATCAATGCGCGTTTATTTCGCCCAAAACGCCGCGCCCCGGCAAATGGAACTACGGCGAGTGGCTACTTAAATATTATTCGCCCACTACGCATCATATCGGGTTTCATTTTCAGCGGTATGACGATTTTATCCATACTCCGGTTATACGCAGCGAGATACGCGATCTGCAAACCAGCAACCTGGGGCATTATACGGTTTACCTGCCCGCTTATGACGATAAAAAACTGGCCCAGTATTTAAAAGAAACCCAAGTTGAATGGCATATATTCTCCAAAAGACAAAAAACCGCTTACCAGTTAGATAATGTTCAAATATTCCCGGTAAATAACGAAGCATTTAATAAAAGCCTGGCCAGTTGCGAGGGCCTGCTTACCGGCGGTGGGTTCGAGGGCCCCGCCGAAGCCCTGTTTTTACAAAAAAAGGTATTGATGATACCCATGCAGGGGCAGTATGAGCAGCAATGCAACGCACTGGCGGCTTCAAAATTGGGCGTTCCGGTTATACAGGCTATTGATGAAAAATTTGTGGGCCATATTAACCGATGGATAAAAGATGATAACCGGGTATGGGTTGATTTCCCCGACGAGGCCGCGCAAATAGTGCATGATATGGTTACGAGGTATGCTAGATAGCGGCAGGTATATTTCAGCATCACCCATTTTTCTGCTAATATTGCGCTCATGATAAACGTTTTCAGAACTTATAACCCGCTTAATATTTTATGGCTGGCCGTTTTATTGTTCGCGCTGCGTATAGGTTACGTTTATCAGGCCCCCGCCACTATACCATTTACCTTTATTGAGCCATTTGCCCGGTTATGGCCGTCAGGGGCTAATACGTACGTATTATCAGCGCCATTAAATATTTTCCTGGCCGGTATATTAGTGTTTATACAGGCATTAGTGCTTAACCGGTTAGTTAACCAGTATAGTTTATTAAGCAAACCCAGTTATTTACCCGCCTTGCTATATGTTGCACTTTCGGGTTTGTTTACGCCATTTTTGGTATTAAGCGCGCCCCTGGTATGCAATTTTTTGTTAATAGCCATGCTTTATAAGCTATTCAGCCTTTATAAGGCGGATGATGCCAAATCAACAGCGTACGACCTGGGGATGATAGTAGCCATAGGGTCGTTAATTTACCTGCCTTTTATTTATATGTTTTTAGCTATATGGGCAGCGTTAATAATTTTTAAACCGTTTAACTGGCGCGAGTGGGTAAGCGGTATAATGGGATATATTACTATATTTTTCTTTCTTGCCGTTTTTTACTACCTGAAGGGCAACTTGGCCACGTTTTATACCATATGGATGCCATTGGCTACTAAATTCCCTTCGCGTATTAACTTCAATAATTATAATTACCTCGTACTTATTCCAGTCATCCTTATCGCTATACTTTGTGTTTTTAAGATCAGGCAAATATTTTTCAGAAGTTACGTACAGGTCCGCAAGTCATTTCAGTTATTATTCATGATGTTTTTAATAGCCGGGTTATCATTTTATGTGAAGGCCGACTTCAGTTTAACCCACTTTTTACTCTGCGTTATTCCGGTCTCGACATACTTTGCCTATTATTTTTTGTATGCCAACGCGCGGTGGTTTTATGAAAGTTTGTTTTTTTTACTGCTTATCAGCGTAGTTTATTTCCAGTTTAACACTTTTTAACTTTTACATTCGTTCAAATTTGAGGCGTTATATTAGTTTTGTAGCATGAAGTTTGGTGTAGTTATATTTCCGGGGTCTAATTGTGATGAAGATATTATTCACGTATTAGATAAAATAATGGGGCAGCAGGTGGTTCGCCTATGGCATAAAGACCATGACCTGCAAGGAGCCGACTTTATCATATTGCCCGGCGGTTTTTCATTCGGCGATTATCTTCGCTCGGGTGCCATAGCCCGGTTTTCACCAATTATGCAGGAAGTGATACAGTTTGCAGCCAAAGGCGGTTATGTAATGGGGGTATGCAATGGTTTTCAAATATTGACAGAAGCCGGTTTATTGCCCGGCGCTTTACTGCATAACAGTAACCGTAAGTTTATTTGTCGTAATATTTACATTAAGCCGCAAACAATTAATTCGCTTATTACCGCGCAAATTAACCCGCAGCGCGCATTGAAAATACCGATAGCGCATGGAGAAGGCAATTATTTCGCTGACGTGGAGGTATTAAAAGCAGTGAATGATAATGACCAGGTATTGTTCAGGTATTGTGATGAGGCCGGAAATATTACTGCCGAAGCAAATCCGAACGGATCAATTGAAAATATAGCGGGGATATGTAACGCCGGGCGGAATGTATTTGGCTTTATGCCACACCCGGAGCGCGCCGCGGACCCAATATTGGCTAATGAGGACGGGCTGGCAATTTTTGAGTCTATACTATCAATGGTTAAAGCCTGATGGCCTGTTTGGTTATCGATATCGGTAATACTTATACTAAAGCAGCCATATTTGAGCAGGACGAATTAATTTATACAGAACATTATAAAACGCTTGATAATAACATACTGGATAATTTTTTAGCCACCTATCCAATTGATAAAGCGCTCATATCATCAGTAAAAAAAAAGAGCGAAGAATGGGAAGCCGGATTGAAGAAAAAAACACAGTTAATTTATTTTAATGCCGGAATGACCAAAGGTATCCATAACCATTACCGCACACCACAAACGCTCGGACTTGACAGGCTGGCTGCCGTTATAGGCGCGAATTATTTATATCCGGGTAAGAACAACCTCGTAATTGATGGCGGAACCTGCATAACTTATGATTGGATAGATGCCGGTGGAAATTATTTTGGCGGAAGCATATCGCCAGGGTTAAAAATGCGTTATAAAGCGCTAAACCATTATACTTCTAACCTGCCCATAGTTGATAATGATAAAATACTTGAAAGCAACAGTGGCGATGATACAGAAACAGCTATACTATCAGGGGTACAAAACGGGGTTAAATTTGAATTGAACGGTTTTATTGAAAGCTATTCGAAAAATAAAAATGAATTAAACATCATACTTACCGGTGGTGACAGTATTTTTTTTGATACTCTATTGAAAAATAGCATCTTTGCCCCCTGTATAAAAATTGAGCCTCACCTGGTTCTAAAAGGATTAAACGCAGCTATACAAAAGCATAATGATTAAATATACTAAGTTTTTTATAACATTTTTATTGGCTGCTATGGTATTTGAGGCCAGATCGCAATCAACGGCAACTACCAGTTCCCCCTATTCACAATATGGATTAGGCGATCTTACCCCAATGTTGCTGCCTCAAAATATAGCTATGGGGGGTATTGGTACTGCCATTAACCAAATAAATGGTTTTAATAATATAAACCCGCTTAACCCGGCTTCATACGCGGCAGTCCGTTTTACTACAATTGATGCAGGTCTTTATAACAATACGGTTTTTTTGAGCCAAACGGGCCAGCCATCACAAAGAAATGAAAATTTCAGGTTAAGCCATATCGCTTTTGCTATACCTGTCTCCGGCAAATCAGCAATTAGTTTTGGTTTGCTGCCTTACAGCGAGATGGGCTATAATTACAGGCAAACCATTAAGAACTTCGGAACAGGATCATCTGTTGATACTAACGCGGTTAATTATCTTTATAGTGGCGAGGGCGCTTTATCAAAAGCATATATTGGCTATGGCTTTACAGTTGCCAGGCATTTACTGCTTGGCGTTAATATGTCGTACATATTTGGTGATCTTAAACATTACCAATCAACAGAGATACCCACGCTTAGCAGCACATTAAACTCAAAGATCGAACAGGATAATGCGGTTGGCGGCATAAATTTTGATTTGGGTGCCCAATACGTTATAGATCTTTCATTATCGCGGCATATTATTTTGGCTTACTCTGGTTCTGTAAAGTCTCAGATGAATTCACAAAGCAGTTATATTGTTAGTCAATATTCAATCGAGGCGGGGGTAACGAACCTTCCTGCCGATACTATAGTAGACAACCAAAGCGCCAGGTCTAAAATACAGTTACCCCAGATTAATCACTTTGGCATATCCTATCAAAAAGACCAGAGCTTTTTAGTGGGGGCCGATTATAGTACGGGGCACTGGGCCGATCTGAGCATAGGAGGAGTGAATCAAGGTATGGCAAATAGCTCAACCTTAAACATAGGGGGGCAGTATACGCCAAACATAAACGCGCTTGGCAACTACTGGGCAACGGTTGATTATCGGTTAGGAGCAATATTCGATCAAACCTATTTTAATATCGCTAACCCTTCGGGCACGGGCAGTACACAAATTAAATCAACGGCCATTACTTTTGGGTTTGGCTTGCCGCTTCACCCCGCTAATAGCAGTTATTATAAAATCAATTTCTCAGCCGAAATGGGGCAGCGAGGCACATCAAATAATGGCCTTGTTAAAGAAAATTATATTAACCTGCACTTAGGCTTTACCGTTAACGATAAGTGGTTCCAACGATATAAATTTGATTAATTGAATAATGATGCATAGTCGTGCAAAACAGGTATCAGCCTTATTTTTGCCGGCATTGCTTTCAGGCATGCTGCTTTTAGCGGCATGTGAAAATGATTTAAATAAGATCAAAGAAGTATCGGCAAAATTGGTGAGCCTGCCAATAGACACCGCTAGAGGGGTTGAAATTACGTATAGCGATTCGGCTATAGTTAAAGGTAAAATGCTTACTCCATTATTAATTCATTACGCGGTAGCGAAACCCTACTATACGATGCCTAATGGGGTTAAAGTGCACTTTTATGATAAAACTCTAAAAGAAATCGGCAGTATAGTATCCGATTCTGCCGTGCAGCGGCCCAAAGAAAATATAACAGAATTTTATAAAAATGTAGTGGCTACAAACCCCCAGGGCGAAACATTTAAATCTGAAGAGCTGATATGGGACCAGGATAAAAAAACAGTATACTCGAACAAAACCGTGCAAATTACAACGGTAGACGGAAGCGTGGTTAACGGTATAAATTTTACGAGTGATGATAAACTTACCAACTATATTATCAAGCAATCAACAGGCGTATTTAACGTTACTGACAGCCCCGCGCAATAGCCCATTTTTGAGATGAAAATTTGTGCTGTATAATTTTACTAAAAATTGTATCTTGCGCCCTCTTTTTACGAATTAAATTTAAATAAAACAAAAATAAGTATATGGCTATAATGGGTTATTTGCGCGAGCGAATGGGAAAAATTGTCGCAGGTGTGATAGGGCTTTCGCTTTTCGCTTTTATCGCTACCGAGGCAGTTAAAAGCGGCGGATCTTTTTTTAAAGGTGATAATAATGAATTGGGTTCGGTAGGCGACGAGAAAATTCCTTTGGATGAATTTAATAAGGCTTTTGAAATAAGCGCTGCTCAATTTAAACAGCAATCGGGCGGCACCCTTTCCCCTCAAATTACGAGCTACATCCAGGAGAATACCTGGAACAATATGGTAAGCAAAGCCATTGTGAGGAAAGAGGTTGACAAATTAGGATTAATGGTTAGCCCTGATGAAACCCAGTCAATGATGACCGGGACTAATCCGAGCCAGCAGGTTATACAGTCTTTCACCGACCCGCAAACAGGTAAGTTTGACAGGGATAGGTTGCTTAACATTATCAGTAGTATAAAACCTCTTAAGGATGATAATCCTGAAAAAATAAAGTGGAATGACTTTGTAACCCAGATAATTGAAGCAAAATTGGGCGAAAAGTATATCGCCATGGTAAGTACCGGGCTGTATGTTAATTCGCTGGAAGCAAAAGACGCTTACGAAGCAAAAAATAAACTGGCCGATTTTAAAGCTGCCCTTCTTGATTATGCTTCGGTTGCCGACAATAAAGTTACTTTAACGGATGCTGATTATAAAAGTTATTATGACGAGCATAAGGCCGAATTTAAGAACCAGCAGGAATTAAGGAGCATTAGTTATGTAAGTTTTAACGCGGCCCCTTCAAAAGAAGATTCGGCGGCTATAAAACAAGACCTGGAAAAATTACTGCCTGATTTTAAAGCAAGCACTAACGATTCGCTGTTTGTACAAATAAATTCCGAAACAAAAGCGGCTATTATTTACCGCCATAAGAGCCAGCTCGACCCTAAAATAGATACCGTTATGTTTAATGCCTCGCCCGGGTTTGTCTATGGGCCATACCTTTCAAACGGGAGCTATAAACTGGCAAAGCTTATTGACGCGCGTGTGGGTCCCGATTCGGTAAAAGCAAGGCATATTTTAATTGCACCTGCGCAGGGTATGGCTAAGGCGCTTGCTACCGCCGACTCACTCAAAAAAATAATTGAATCAGGAAAAAAATCAATTGCTGATCTGGCCTCAATTTATTCATTTGATAAGGCTTCGGCAGCTAAGGGCGGCGAATTAGGAACGTTTGGCAGGGGATTAATGGTGTCAGCTTTTGAAGATGCTGTTTTTAACGGCAAAAAAGGCGAGTTGAAAATTGTGACCACCCAATATGGTGTTCATTTGATCGAGATCGAAGATCAAAAAGGATCTTCAAAGG
>CAISKH010000583.1 GCA_903885865.1 uncultured Mucilaginibacter sp. | reverse complement strand
TCAAAAAAACCCGAAGTAAATAAAGACCCCTTTGGCGGCAAAAACATTATACTGGCCACCGATAAGATTTTAAACCAGGCTTTACCCATGTCGTCATTAGCGGCTTATAAAGAATTTTTAAGCCCCGAAGGGCGTTATTATTTCCCTGGTTTTGAACCAATAACCGGTACCGATAAAATATTAAAATTTCTAAACAACGAAGCCATCAGCATAACGGCCGAAAACCTCGGCGGTGGCCGCTCAACCAGTAACGACCTGGCCTATAGTTATGGTCGCGCGCGAATTACCAAAGGCACTATTGTAAGCAACTATAACTATGTGCGTATATGGGAATTAGACAACACCAATCATAAATGGAATATTTTGCTGGAAGTGTTTTCGGCGATTGAGAATTAGGGGATAGTGATTAGAGGTTGGTGATTAGAGATTAGGCCTATCATTTTATAACAACAAAAAGACGGCTGACCTATTCAGGTCAGCCGTCTTTTATTTTACCTTAATTAAGCACAATAACTAATCTCTAATCACCAACCTCTAATCTCTAAAATAACTGCTCAATAATATCATCAGTTGACAAGCCCTCCGCTTCTGCATGATAACTGCGCACAATACGGTGGCTTAATATGGGTTTTGCTATAGCCCGCACATCTTCAATATCAGGCGAGTATTTGCCGTTGATAACCGCATGGCATTTTGCACCCAGAATTAAAAATTGCGACGCGCGCGGGCCGGCACCCCAGTTTAATAAACGTTTAACCTGCGGGGCAGCAAATTCGCCGCCGGGGCGTGTTTTCGCTACCAGTTTTACAGCATATTCCAATACATTATCCGTAACCGGTATATTTCGTACTAATTGCTGAAAATAAATTATCTGTTCGGCGTTCAATAGCTTTTTAACGCTGGTTTGCGTGGCGCTGGTTGTATTTTTTACAATCAATAATTCCTCATTAAAAGAAGGATAATCCAATGATATTTTAAACATAAAGCGGTCAAGCTGCGCTTCGGGTAAAGGATAGGTACCTTCCTGTTCAATAGGGTTCTGCGTAGCTAAAACAAAAAATGGCTGCGAAAGCTTATGGGTAATGCCAGCCGCAGTAACCGCTTTTTCCTGCATAGCTTCTAATAGCGCGGCTTGTGTTTTAGGCGGGGTGCGGTTTATCTCATCGGCCAGGATAATGTTTGAAAAAACAGGCCCGGGAATAAATTTAAAATTCCTGTCCTCGCCCAATATTTCGGAGCCGATTATATCTGACGGCATCAGGTCGGGTGTAAATTGTATGCGGCTAAAATCAAGGTCTAATACCTCGGCAACTGTTTGAACCAATAAGGTTTTTGCCAGTCCCGGTACGCCAACCAGTAAGCAATGCCCGTTGCTGAAAATAGAGATCAGCACAAATTTTACCACTTCATCCTGTCCAACAATAACATTACCAATTTCATCACGTATTTGCTGGTAAGCAAGTTTTAAAGCATCCGCTGCTTCTACATCAGAGTGGTGTTGCATAATTTTAAGGATTGATAACGGCCGTAGTTACAGGTGTTGACCAGCCTTTTAAAACCGGACAGGCCTGGTATTGTGGATCTATTTTAATAAATGTTTCTTTTCTTCTTTTTGCAAACCATTGGCTTACTGTACGGCTTATTTTATCATCGGCCGCCAGCACCTTTATTTTAGGAAAATCTTGCGCCAGGTTAGCTTTATGCGCGTCGGTTACTGATTTTAAGTAGAATATGCGATAACTCTTTTTTTGCCGTTCATCAGTATACAACACCGGTTTTGAAACTTCGCCAACTTTCATTGTATCAACAACCAGGGCTATCTGCGGGTCAAGCTTATCAGTAGGAATATGTGTGCTGCGTACTTCAACATTTTCAGGGTTTAATATCATTCCGCCGGTATATTTGGTTTCCTTATTATCCGAATACAAAGAAGCCATGGTTGAAAAAATGTCGGCCTTATCATTCTTTTTTACCAGTAAATTATAAACAGTATCGGCCTTCCCTTTCGCTCTTTCCAGGCTCTGGGGTGTAATAGCAGGGCTAATTAAAATATGGCGCACATGTACCTGTTCGCCGCGGCGCTCAATTACCTGTAAAAAAAAGAACCCATAATCCGGCGACTCAAATACAGGCGAGTATTCGCCGGCCTTTAACTTAAACGCCCAGGCTGTAAATTCCTTAACAAAAGTGTTACGGTCGGCAAAGCCCACATCGCCGCCCTGCGGCGCCGAGCCCGGGTCCTGCGAATAGGCAATGGCAAGCGTGGCAAAGTCCTCACCTTTTTTTATCCTGTCCAGTAAATCTTGCGATTTTTGGCGATAATATTCTTTTTCGTCCTTATTTAGCTTCGGCTCAAAAACAATTTCGGCTACCTCCACCTCTTTATTAAAAGTTGGCAAACTATCTTTTGACATTTTGTTAAAGTAATCTTTAACATCCTGCGGTGTTGTGTTTAGCTTTTCGGTAATATGTTGCCTCATTTTTTCGGCAACAAGCATCTCTTTTACGTCGTTCTGCATCTCGTCCTTGTACTGAATTACCGACTTTCCTAAAAATTGCTCCAGCTTCTCCTGTCCACCCGCCTGTTGCGTCATCCTGCGCATTCTGCGGTCAATTTCCGCGTCAACATCATCCGGTTTTACTTCAATACTATCTATAGCGGCTTGTTGAACCAATAGTTTTTGAGTTATTAAACTTTGCGCCAGCAGGCATTTATCAGGGTGCGCGCCCTGTACCACATATTGCGCGTTAAGTATCTCAATGTCCGATTGCAGTATCACGCTTCCGCCTACTACAGCTACAATTTTGTCTAATGTAAATTTTTGCGCGTTTGCGGCAAATGCAAATAAAATAAAACTTAAAACTACTATCCCAAACTTTCTCATGTATGTTACTTAAAATATGCTGCGGATAAGTATCCGCAAAAACGTCCGAATTTCGGTAAAATTTATTAATTATAACTGCCTAATTCAAGGTCTTTTTACTATCGCAGGTTTATAATTATGCGAATATGCCAATAAAGCTTCAAACACTTTAACTATTTTTGGTTAAAATTTGTTAAAGTGAAAGCAGAAAACCCCGCCGCCTTACGGTTTATACTACAGGATGATATTTACCTGCTGCAAAATGATAAAACCTATACGGATGAAAAATCTCCTCAGCCTGTTGAAGAAACGCCTGCAGTTAAATTAAATTATTTAGGTAAATATAAAAAAGCGTTCCTGGTAATGGTGCATTATCCCGGCCATGAGTTTATTGCCGATGTTCATTTAACCGCGCTCGAAAACATACTTAAGCGTAAAGATTACGCTATTGATGATGTAGCGATACTAAATATGGCCACAGCAGCCATTAGAAACCTGGACGAACTACTCACTTATTTTAACCCCCAAAAAATATTGCTGCTGGGCAAAGACGCCTTGCCTGCGAATATAGAAGCCATTGCGCTTAATGAACCCAAACAAATGGAAGGCTGCATGGCCCTGTACACTTTCAGTTTTGCTGATATGATGGACAGTACCGAAAATAAAAAGGCTTTTTGGGAACAGATGAAGAACCTTTAATACATGCGCCAACTAGTATTTGCAACCAATAACGCCCATAAGCTGGAAGAAGTTGCCGCCGAAATAGAAGGGCGCATACAACTGTTAAGCCTTAACGACATTTACTGCCATGATGATATTGCCGAAACCGGGTTAACCTTCAGGGAAAATGCGTCTATAAAAAGCAATTACATTTATAATAAGTACCAGCTGAATTGCTTTGGCGACGATAGCGGCCTGGAAATTGACGCCCTTAACGGCGAACCGGGGGTTTACTCGGCGCGTTATGCCGGGGCGCATGGCAACCATGCAGCCAATATAGCCAAAGTGTTAGAAAACATGGGTTCGGCAACTCACCGTAAGGCGCGTTTCCATACAGTGATATCGCTGGTATGGAACGGCAGTGAGCATTTTTTTGAGGGTACGGTTGAAGGCTCCATCCGCATGGCAGCAAGCGGAACCGGAGGTTTTGGGTATGATCCTATATTTCAACCTGATGGTTATGCTATTACTTTTGCCGAAATGAGCCTAACCGAAAAAAATAAGATAAGCCACCGCGCAGAAGCCGTGAGGAAGCTGAATGATTTTTTGATAGGAATTTAACCCTGTTTTCTCCTGTTTATGGTTTTTTAGCCAGGGGCTTTTTCAGGGCGCTCGTATCTTTAACCGTACTATCTTTCTTTGTTTTTATGGCAGCGGGTTGGGCTGATGTATCCCTGGCCGGTTTACTGCCGGCAGGTTTCCCTGGTGCAGGCTTACCGGGTTTTTTGGAGCCCGGCACTGTTTTGCCGGCGGGCGGTTTTACAGGTGCAGGGTTTTTATTATAGGCAAACAGGATGGATTCTTTTGACAGCGGCCTTTCTTTTGGCTTCCAGATAAAACTTTTTAATGTTCTGTCCTCTTGTTTTGTTTTTGCAATCGGGGTCCAGTTGTCGACATACTTTTCCGTAAAGGTCATTGTAGTTATTTTTCCGTTTTTAAAGGCGGAGCCAAATTTACCACTTACTGTTCGTGACATATCGGTTACTACATTTTTTACAGTATCGCGTTTAAAATAGATCGTTTCGGCATTACCGGTAATTAAAAAGGTATTTAATTTATTGTTTTTAAAGGTGGCGTGCATTAGTTTACCCCCGGCCTGGTTAAAATGCGTTGAATCGTTCTTTTCAATATTTACAATAAAGGCCGAGGGGAACATATCCAGGTTATCCAGCTTTTTATTTTTCATCTGTAGATTAATAGTATCGCCAGATAGCTGCGAACCCTGTGTCCACATTATCGGGTTCACATAAAGGCGTATAGTTGAATCGCTGCCGCTGAAAAACATGGAGTCGGCTTTTGCCTGGAGGTCAGATTTAAATATCCTGGCATTGTGGTACCCGTATACAATGCGCACCCTTGAGGTATCGCTCAAAACCTTGGGCGCATGTAAAGCCAGCGAATCGGCCTTTCGCTTATCCTTAACCGAGTCGGCTGCCGTTTTCTTTGGAACAACTTTTACAATTTTAGGAGTTGTCTTACGTGCTGCCGGGGCATCGGGTTTTCCAAATAAATCGGGATGCAAAAAGATGGTATCTTTTGGCCACCGCTGCGGCGGGTCGATCGTTAAAAACTTCGGGGGTTTGGTATAAACAATAGGGGCGGCCTTTTTAACAATTTTTATGGAAGTGTCCCGGTGGCTTGCCTGGTACTGTTCTTTCTGTAAAGTTTTAAGATCTTTAAAAGTTAAAACCCGGGTTTGCAAAGTATCGGCGCCAAAAAACAGGGAGTCCTCCCTAACATTTTTAACGGTTTTAGCAGTATCCTTTATATCCTTTAACCCGGTTTCCATAGTTTGATTTTGCGCCGGGGTTTTACCATTGGTTTGCCCGGAAGGGACATTCTGTCTGGGGGCCGATTTTTTTGTACCCGGATTTGTTTTGCCTGTGGATGTTAAAGCCGGCTGCTTGGCGGGTTTATTGGCCCCGGTATTCGGAAGCTTTTTAGTAACAGAATCAGTTATACCCTGTAACGTTAGTTTTTGGTCGCCGGGTTTAACAAGCGCGATAGTTTTTTTTGTTACGGTATCGGCACCCGCCCGCTTCCTGTTTTTAAATAACGAATCGGCTGCTGCTTTTTTATCGCCCGGTTTATTAGCTATTGAATCCTCGGTAACAATTATCATATACGGGTGCTGGGTCATCACCATTATCTCGTAGGGTTGTTTATAGTATTCGCCCAGTTCGCCTTTTATGGTTGTTTTTTGCTCGGTATCAAAAAATGTTACGTTTTTTATGGCGCGGCCGTAACCCTTTAACCGGTCATAAAATAAACTATCGCCTTTTAATGTCTTGGTAGCCTGGGTATATAAATTATTTTTTCCGAAAAAGGCCTGCTCTGTAGTGGTGTTATAGGTTCCGTTCTCGGTATAAAGTACGTCTTTATCCTTGCCATAAATATGTGTGGGCCCGTAAAAGTACGATATGCGGGTACCCGAATTATAACGCAGGGTATCAGTTTTTATAACCGCGTCGGGTGTGGTGCAAACCACATCATACCTAAAGTATTCATCGCGTGTTTTAGCAAAATAATAGCCGTTTTTACTCGTCAGGGTATTGTCCTTGTTTACCAGCTTGCCGTTGTTGGTATAAATGCCTATGCGCGTAGCGGTGTTGTAAGTAAAGTAATTGGTGGTTAAGGTGGCGTCCTTATCAACCATTTTAACATGGTTGGTTAAAATGGCCACTTTTGTATTGCCGTTATAATTAAGCTTATCTGAATATACGTGCAGGGTGTCGCCCTGGTCAATAACTACGTGGCCAAAAGCATCAACCATGTTTAAGTCGCGGTAAAATATAGCGCTGTCTGATGTCAGTGTAGAAAAATCTTGTTTAAAAACGCCATTACGCACCTTAAAGATATTTTTACCAACGCCCTCCGCAACTGTTGAATAAACCAACTCAACCTTTGACTTTTTTTGGCCAAAAACCGATGCTACCGGGAGTAAAAACAAGAAAATTAAACCATATTTATTCACTGCCGCAAAATTAGTTTTTTGTTGGGGTTATTAAATTAATAATTTTGATGATGCTCCCGGTTAAAAAATTCACTGATTTTATTGAACAAAATAATTTGTTTACACCTGACAGCGTTTTACTGGCCGCAGTAAGCGGGGGCATGGATTCGGTATTGATGGTTTATTTATTAAAATCATCAGGTTATAACTTTGGCATTGCTCATTGTAATTTCCGGCTCCGCGGCGATGAGGCCAATACCGATCAGGAATTTTGCCGGCAGCTTGCACATCAACATAACGTACCGTTCCATACGATAAACTTTGATACGCTGAACCACGCCGCAGATAAAAAAATATCCGTCCAAATGGCGGCCCGCGAGCTTCGGTATCAATGGTTTGAACAGATAAAACAGCAATACAACTATTCGGCTATCGCGCTTGCCCACCACCAAAACGACGCGATCGAAACAATATTGTTAAACCTGGTACGTGGCACCGGCATAGCGGGAATGCACGGCATACTGCCAAAAAACGGATCGCTGGTGCGCCCATTATTATTTTTGACCAGGGATGAGATAGCGGAAATTATAAAAAATAATGGGATGAGTTATGTGGAGGATAGCTCGAACGCGTCAGTAAAATATGCCCGTAACAAGCTGCGGCATGAGGTGGTCCCTAAATTAAGGGAATTGAACCCCGCTCTTGAAAGCACCTTTGAAAAAAACCTGGAACATTTCAGGGAGATGGAAACGTTGCTTGAACTGCGCATTGCTGAATTGAAAAAAGAATTGTTTACCGTTAAGGGTGATGAAATTCATTTGCACACAGATGCTGTAAAAAAATTAAAGCCACAACGCTTATTGTTGTTTAAGTTATTGCAGGAATATGGTTTTAATGAAACTACGGTTGACGACCTGATAGCTGCATTAGATAAACATCCCGGGAAAATATTTGAAGTGGCTTATTTTAAATTAATTCTCGACAGGGACAAGCTCATCCTTATCAAAAAAAATAATATTAAGCAGGAAGAAGTAAATGTTGCCGCTACCGATAATGCTATAAATTACGGTAATTATAAATTAACTTTATTACATGATGATACACCGCTTATTGTAAAGGATAATCCCATGGCAGCCTCGGTTGATGCTGACCGGTTAGTTTATCCCTTAAGTATGCGGGCGTGGCAGCAAAGCGATAGTTTTTACCCGCTGGGGATGAAAACCCGTAAAAAGTTAAGCGATTTTTTTATCAGTCTGAAAATACCCCTGCATAAAAAAAGCGAAGTGCCGTTATTGATAAATGGCAACGGCGAAATTATATGGGTAGGCGGCTGCCGCCTTGACGAACGTTATAAGGTAACTCATAACACCAAAAAAGTAACTATATTCGAATTGTATTTAATTTGAGAATTTGGATATGTGCTAATTTGATAATGATCATTTTCAAATTTTCAAATCGCCAAATTTTCAAATTATAACTATCAAATTATATTATGAGCGACAAACCGGTTTTTACAGAAAAACAATACCTGGGCAGAGAATTTATACCACTTACCATACGTTTGGTTTTGGCTATGTTTTGCTTCGCGGTTTATGCCCTTACGCCTGAAGGCGATAAAAATGGCGATCTGCTGGCAGTTGTGGGCTTCGCGATCATGATCATCTCCATTATAATGGGTTTCCTGCTGCACTTTCGTACACGCGTTCAAAATAAAAGTATTGTACTCAATGGTTTGTGGACCACCCGCCTGGTAAAAATAGATTTGAACAGCATTGTAAAAGTTGAAAAAGCCCCATACAGCCGTTACTTATTTAACAATCCCGTATATAACCTGCATAGTAAAGGAACGATCCGTTTTTTTGCTGCAGGCAAGGAGGCCATTTACCTTACAGACAGGGATGGCCTGGTGTATATTATTGGCTCAGAACAACCCAATGAGTTTTTACGGGCGATACAGGCGGAGATGAAGTAGTTTTTTAGTTGGCAGTTATGAGTTTGCAGTGGGCAGTTGTAAAAGGTTTAATTGCAAACTGCAAACTAAGAACTGCCAACTATTTCTTTAGCCCAATTTCTCTTAACCGTTCATCCAAATATTCTCCGGCAGTAATATCCGTATATAGTTTAGGGTGCTCCGTATCAACAGTTGATGGAAGCGAGGTAAGGTCCATATCTGATATGGGGTGCAAAAAGAAAGGTACCGAATAACGGGAGTTCTTCATCAGTTCGCGCGGCGGATTAACTACCCTGTGGGTAGTTGATTTGAGTTTATTGTTGGTTAAACGCTGCAACATATCGCCAACGTTAACCACCAGGTCTTCGCCGTGCGCTTTAACAGGGAACCATTTACCTTCGCGGGTAAGCACCTCCAAACCATCGGCGCTGGCGCCTATAAGCAGGGTTATCAGGTTAATATCTTCATGGGCGCCGGCACGCACCGCGTCGGGTGGCAGCGCATCGGGGTTTTCTATCGGGAAATAATGTAGGGTGCGCAATATCGAATTTCCGTTATGTACCTTATTATCAAAATAATTTTCAGGCAAGCCCAGGTATACGGCTATGGCGCGCAACAAATAAGTGCCCGTTTCTTCCAGTTTTGAATATATTTCGCGTGTTGTTGTATTAAAAACGGGCAGTTCTTTAACCACCAGGTTATCCGGGTATTCTTCTTTAAGTACGGCATCATCAGTAACAGTTTGGCCTATCTGCCAAAACTCTTTAAGGTCGGGCGTGCTAAATCCCTTGGCGGTTTCTTTTCCCTTGCCGGTATAACCGCGCTGACCCGCAAGTTCGGGTATTTCATAGCTTTTTTTTACACTATCAGGCAGGGCAAAAAGCGCTTTAACCTGCGCGTAAAGCTCATCAATTAATTGTTTGCTTAACCCATGATTGGTAATGGTAACAAAGCCTGTTTCATTAAAAGCCTTGCCAATATCGTCCGAAAATTGTTTGCGTTCGGCAGCGCTGCCATTAACATAGGTAGCCAGGTCAAGGCGCGGAATGTTTACTGTACTCATAGTAATATGAAATAAATAATAGGTAAAAATATCAAAATTAATACATAAAAACAGCTTAAATGCTTATTGATATAAATATATTAAAACAATTACCCTGCTAAACGTTTTATTATTTATTCGGTCAAAAAAACATAAACCTATAATAAACCCTGATTTAATATTTATAAATTATGAAAACTTTAAACAAAATATGGGGCATCGGCCTGTTAGCCTTATTGCTGATAGTAGTGGCCCCGCGTAAAAGTACGGCACAGGACATCTCTGAACAGGACTTTTACGACTCTTTGCAACCTTATGGTACCTGGGTTAGCGATCCCCAATACGGCG
Source organism: uncultured Mucilaginibacter sp. (assembly GCA_903885865.1). Taxonomy (GTDB): domain Bacteria; phylum Bacteroidota; class Bacteroidia; order Sphingobacteriales; family Sphingobacteriaceae; genus Mucilaginibacter. The sequence goes on along the minus strand of CAISKH010000583.1, from coordinate 4,438 downwards.
ATGTATGGGTACCCGATGTACAAGACGATTTCAGGCCCTATGCCACCAACGGGCACTGGGTTTTAACGGAGTATGGAAATACCTGGGTTTCAGACTACCCATGGGGATGGGCAACTTTCCACTATGGCCGCTGGAGGTATGATGATTATTTTGGCTGGGAATGGATACCCGGCTATAAATGGGCCCCGGCATGGGTAAGCTGGCGCCACGGCGGCGGTTATTACGGCTGGGCTCCGCTAACACCCGGGATAAGTATTAGCCTGGTGTTCGGTGGTGGCGGATATAATATACCCGATAATTATTGGGTATGCGCGCCCGAGGGTTATATTAATCGACCGGATATTTATAATTATTACGCGCCGCCTTCACGATCGGTAATTATTATACGTAATACTACTTTTGTTAATAATACTTACACCAGTAATGGCCAGCGGTACATTGCCGGACCACGTGCTGAGGAAATACAGCAATATACCCACCAGCGCCCGCAGGTATACGCCATTAATAATGCCAGCAGGCCTGGCGCAGTTAATGTACAAAACAATACGGTAAATATATTCAGGCCGGCGGTTAGGAAAGCCCCCGACGCGCACCCTGCCCGCGTGGTTGACGCAAATGCCTATAAACAGCAAAACCCAGGCCAGGCCATAGCAGGCCACGGACAGGGAGGAGCACCGGCGTTTAATCACGCTAATGCCACTAAACTGGCTGCGGTGGCCCGCAGCGCCAATGCGGATAATAATGTAGTGCATGTAAATGCCGCCCGCCCGGTGAACGCACCAAACCAGCAACAGCCGGCTAATAAAGGCGGCCGCCCCGAAAACAAGCCAAATATAACTCCGCCGCAACAGGCCCAACAACAAGTTCAGCCGGCGCAGCAACAACAGCAGCGTATGCAACGTCAGCAGCAGGCTCCGCAGCAGCAACAAGCCCAACAGGCGCAACAACAACAGCAAGCCCAGCGTGATCAGCAGCGCATGCAACGTCAGCAGCAGGCTCCGCAACAACAACAGGCTCCGCAGCAGCAACAAACCCAACAGGCTCCGCAGCAACAAAACCAGCAGGCGCAACAGCAGCAAGCACAACGGGACCAGCAACGTATGCAGCGTCAGCAGGTACAGCAACAAGTTCAGCAACAGCAAAACCAACAAGCACAACAACAGCAAGCCCAACGCGATCAGCAGCGTCAGCAGGCTCCGCAGCAGCAGCAAGTTCAGCAACAGCAGGCTCAACAACAGCGTATGCAGCGTCAGCAACAGGCTCCGCAGCAGCAGGCGCCACAGCAACAACAACAGCGTATGCAACAGCAGCAGAAAGCCCTTCAGCAACAACAGCAACGGGTGCCGCAGCAGCAAGCCCCGCAACAGCAACGGCAGGCTCCTCCGCAACAGCAGCAACAGCCTCCGCAGGAGCAAAAGCAACAACACGGTGATAAAAAACCGCCGCAACGCTAAGCCGGCAACAAATTAATGTGAAATTAAAAAAGCCCGCGCCTGGCAAACAGGACGCGGGCTTTCACATTTAACCGCTCAACAACAAACGATTAAAGCTCTTTGCAGCACTTAATACTGCTGTAATAAATGTTTATTACCTGGTAGCGTTTGTTATTCTTCATTTTCTTTGTGTACTTTTTCCAGTTCTCCGTCTTCGTTAACTCCGTATTCAGAACGTTTAATAGTTTTACCCATACGGTAGCCCCAGGGCTCTTTTCTTTTGGATGGCCCCCTTAAGGGAATTATCAAAATGCAAAGCAAAACAACCACCTGTAATATAGTTATTGCCATAAAAACCTCCTTTTTTAATGGGTGCTAATACAAGAACAATTGTTTTAAAAGACAGATAGTTTTATAGGATGTAAAGGCAATACTTGCCCGGTATAATTGGTTGAAAAAAAATGATGGTAAGGAACGTCGGACCAAAAACGATTAAGAAAATTCAATCCAGTGCCCGCGAAACAGAGCTGTAGTATATCGGTTTATACAGGGTATGAGTTTGAACTTATATATTTTTTCTTAAAAACTCCACAACAACATAACCCACAATTGCCGCTCCGAATGCGATTTCAAAATTGGTTATAGTAAAAATGTCATGCAATGCCCATAAGAAACCGTTCTTGTTCCCATTGCCTGTTTTATTGTATTCGCCCATTAATAGGTTGGAGTAAAATAAAAAAATAATAAACCCGGTTTCAATAAAGGCTCTTTGAATACGGGCATATAAAAGTGTTTTTAGTTTACTACGGCTCATTATGGATGTAAAAATAAAAATGGTAATTCCGGCTGTTTTCCTGTACAATAATACTAAAACCATCCGAAAGTAACCTTCGGATGGTTTTAGTAGTTATGAAGCCAATTACATTAATCCACGTAGCCTAATACGCCCACTTCAGGTAAATCCAACCCGCTAACTTCCTCCGTCTCAGACACACGGATACCCATTGTCTTTTTAAGAATAGTGAAGAAGATATACATAGCGAGGCCTACAAAAACAAAGCAGGTAACCGCGCCTATCGCTTCGGCTATAAATTGACCGCTGTCTCCATAAAATAAGCCCGTTACGGTCCCTTTAACGCCGTTCCAGCCATCGCCGTAAGTACCATCAGCAAACAGGCCCAACGCCAATACGCCCCAGGCGCCGTTAGCGCCGTGAACCGCGAATGCACCCACGGGATCGTCAATTTTTAATTTTCTTTCAACAAAGTAGGCGGTAATAACGCATATTATACCCGAAAGAAACCCAATCAACATTGCAGATGGAGCTGTCACAAACGCGCATGGAGCAGTGATAGCAACCAGGCCCGAAAGCAAGCCATTACATTGCATACCCAGGTCTATCTTTCCTTTCTCAGTTAAATACTGGTATGCTAAAACGCCCAAAGCGCCGGCAACGCTCGCCAGCATAGTATTAGTGGCAATAACACCAATACGTAAGTCGGTACCGGCCAATGTTGAGCCGGGGTTAAATCCAAACCAACCAAACGCCAAAATAAGTGTGCCGACCACGGCCATTGGAATATTATGCCCGGGGATCGTGTTTACTGTTCCGTCCTTGCCATATTTGCCAATACGCGGGCCCAATACCCAGGCGCCAACCAAAGCAGCTACACCACCAACTTCGTGAACTACAGAGGAGCCGGCAAAATCAACATGCCCGTGGCCTAATCCAAAATTTGAGCCAAGCGCCGAGAGCCAGCCTCCGCCCCAAACCCAGTTGCCAAAAAGCGGGTAAACAAACATGGAAATAAAAAAACCGTAAATTATGAAAGCTTTAATTTTCCACCTGTCGGCCATGGCACCGGTTGGGATGGTAGCGGCGGTATCCATAAATACCACCTGGAACAGGAACAGGGTGAAAATACCCACATCATACACTTTGCTATTAAGGAAATAGCCTGCATAACCCCAAAGGCCAAAATCGTGGCCAAGAAGGTGCACAACGTACTCATGACTGGTTACTCCGGGGGCATTACCCAGGCTGGCTACGTTAAGGCCGCCGCCAAACATAAAAGCAAAGCCGCAGATCCAAAAACCGGTTACACCGATGGCATAAACCATAAAGTTCATGGCCATGGTATGGGCCGCATTTTTTTTCTGCGTAAACCCGGTCTCAACCATCGCGAACCCCACCTGCATAAACATTACCAGGAAACCTGTTATCAGGGTCCACATAATGTTAATGGCAATTCGGTTGTGCCCTATGGCGTCGCCCATTTCTCCGAGGGTGGGCTTGCCGGACTTTGCAGCGGGGATGTCATTGATATTGCCGATCTTGGTGCCGGCAGCATCTTGTGAGAAAGCATGAAGTGGTTGAAAAACCACGCAAAACAATACCAGTATCATACCTACCAGTAGATACGGGTGCACTTTTTTTGGTAAATTTTTAAAAAGCATAGCTGTAAATTTGAGTTAGTGAATATGTGTTTAGAATTAATTGCTGGAATTAATAGAAAAACATAAAAAACCTAAATCATAAATACAGTATTGTTTGTTGATCTTGCTAAAATAATCATCTTTTTCAATTATCATAGAAAAATCGGCATAAATTTTCAAAAAAATTGATAAAAATGCTTATTTGATAATCGTTTAGCCAAAAAATTGATATTTTTTTACACAAACCATGAATGTGCCGGATCTTTTTGCCAAAATGATATATTTTTTTACTTATTTGCGGGTAAACAGTAAAATGAGGTAATGGAAAGTTGAAATTTAGAAAAAAACAAAGCGGTTGCCCTCATTCAACAAAAAGAAAAGGGCTTTGGGATAATAAATAAAGATTACTCTTCCACCATCTCACTGTTCGGCGCCTCTTCTTCGGGAGCTTCCTGCTTAAAATAGTGTTTCTGGAATATCAGTATCATGATAACGCCGATTGATATGGAGGCATCAGCGAGGTTAAATACCGGTCGGAAGAAGATAAAATCCTGCCCGCCCCAAACCGG